>JAUCGI010000131.1 GCA_030378035.1 Desulfobacterales bacterium HSG2 | reverse complement strand
GACCGGGTACAGGTCGACTAGTAGTCGGTACGAGGAGACAGGCAACAGAGACCCGGAGCCAGACGAAGTGTCGATGTCAATCGGCAACGGTGAGCCGGAAACCGTCACCGGGCACCGGGCAGCCGTCAACCGGAAACCGGAAACCGTCAACTGGCAACTGGAAACCGTCAACCGGAAACCGGAAACCGGAAACCGGAAACCGGAAACCGTCAACTGGAATTGAAATATGAAACGAAACTCATCTAAAATCATTGTTGTACTGATTATCTGTGTACTCGTATTCGCTTTTTTTGCTTTTGACCTTCAGCAATATTTTACATTTGAGTACATCAAATCTCAGCAACTGGCTTTTGAGGCGTATTATGCCGACCATAAGGGACTGACCATCATTATTTATATGGCCGTCTATATTGCCGTTACCGCCCTGTCTCTGCCCGGTGCCGCGGTGATGACGCTGGCGGGCGGAGCCATGTTCGGTTTGTGGCTGGGCGTGGTGGTGGTCTCTTTTGCCAGCACTATCGGCGCGACGCTGGCCTTTCTGGTTGCCCGGTTTTTGCTGAGGGACTATGTGCAGGATAAATTCGGAGACAGGCTGGAGACTGTTAACAAAGGGGTCAGGAAAGAGGGGGCGTTTTATCTGTTCACACTGCGGTTGGTCCCGCTCTTCCCGTTTTTTGTGATTAATCTCGTTATGGCGCTGACGCCCATCCGCACCCTTGTTTTTTATATTGTCAGCCAGATAGGGATGCTTCCCGGCACTTTTGTTTATGTCAATGCCGGCACACAACTGGCCAAAATTGAATCTGCACAGGGGATTCTCTCCCCCGGACTGATTCTGTCATTTGTCCTGCTGGGCATATTTCCCCTGATTGCCAAAAGATTCACGGCATTTGTTCAGGCACGCAAAATATTGAAGAACTATCCCCGACCCCGGAAATTCGACTACAATCTTGTGATCATCGGCGCGGGTTCAGCCGGATTGGTGACAGCCTATATCGCCGCGACCGTTCGGGCCAAAGTGGCCCTGATCGAAAAACACAAAATGGGCGGAGACTGCCTGAACACCGGATGCGTGCCGAGCAAGGCACTGCTCCGCTCCGCAAAGATCATGTCGTACATCCGGAGAGCAGGCGACTTCGGCTTGAAACGCGGCGAGATTGAGTTTGATTTTGCCGAGGTCATGGAAAGGGTTCAGAAGATCATTAAAAAAATCGAGCCTCATGATTCGGCAGAGCGCTACACACAACTTGGGGTGGACTGCATTCAGGGCGAAGCAAGGATTACCTCGCCTTATACGGTGGAAGTCGGAGGAAGAACCGTCAGCACCCGGAGCATTGTGATTGCAACAGGGGCGCGCCCCTTTGTTCCGCCGATTCCCGGCCTGGATAAAATCAGATATCTCACATCGGATAATGTGTGGGATCTCCGGGAGCTTCCCGAACGCCTTGCAGTTTTAGGCGGCGGGCCTATCGGATGCGAACTGACCCAGGCGTTTACCCGTTTGGGTTCCCATGTAACGCAGGTGGAAATGATGCCTCAGATCATGGGACGGGAGGATAAGGCGGTTGCCGAACTGATCCGAAAGAGACTGGAAGAAGAAGGGGTCCGGGTGCTGACAAGCCACCGGGCAAAAGAAGTGCTCGCTGACGGGGATAAAAAGGTTCTGATCTGCGATCACAGCGGAGAAGACGTATCTGTCGAATTTGATGAAATCCTGATCGCGGTGGGCCGCGTGGCCAATACCAAAGGATTCGGATTGGAGGAACTCGGCGTGGAGATTACCCGTCAGGGGACGATTCAGACAAACGAGCTGCTTCAGACGAATTTCCCCAATATTTTCTGTGCCGGCGATGTGGCCGGGCCCTATCAGTTTACGCACGTCTCCGCGCATCAGGCATGGTACGCATCGGTGAACGCGCTCTTCGGGAGCGTCAAATCATTCAATGTGGACTACCGGGTGATTCCCTGGGCCACCTACACAGATCCCGAAGTTGCCAGAGTGGGCCTGAATGAGTCGGATGCAAAGGAGAAAGGTGTTCCCTACGAAGTCACCGCTTACGGCATTGACGACCTGGATCGCGCCATTGCCGATTCCGAGGCTCATGGTTATGTGAAGATTCTGACAAAGCCCGGCACAGACAAGATTCTCGGCGTCACGATTGTGGGCACGCACGCCAGTGACATCATCGCGGAGTATGTGTTTGCCATGAAACACGGACTCGGGCTGAATAAAATTCTAGGGACAATCCACATCTATCCCACACTGGCCGAGGCAAACAAATACGCCGCCGGAGAATGGAAAAAGGCTCATGCGCCGGAAAATATCCTGCGATGGGCAGGGAAATTTCATACATGGATGCGGGATTAACTTGAACTTAAACTTGAACTTAAACTTGAACTTGAACTTGAACTTGAACTTGAACTTGAACTTAAACTTGAACCCGAACATGAACACTCATTTAAAAGCAGGTTCACGTTCACGTTCAAGTTCACGGGATCCGTTATTATGTCATTCAAACGAAAAATATTTTTACTTTTTATTCTCCCTCTGTTTCTGCTGCAATTCTCCTGCGCTTCACCGGATAATATAAAGGTATCAGAGGAATGGAATCCAGAATCCCGGACCGGGAAAAGCTTTCTCTGGAAAGTGCGGTCAGAAACTGCCGTCATCTATATGCTCGGATCCATACATGTGGCGAAAAAAGAATTCTATCCGCTCAACTCCACTATTGAATCGGCTTTTGCGGAATGTGACAAACTGGTGCTTGAGATCAATATGGACAGGAACGCCGAACTGGAAACAGCGCAAAAAATGGGGGCCGCTGCTTTGTATAAGCCGGGTGATTCTTTGGATAAGCACATCAGCAGGGAGGTGAAAGATTTGCTGAACCGTTATTTGGAGAACGCCGGTATGCCGGTCATCGTATTTGATCGTTTCAAACCCTGGTTTGTCTATGTGTCTTTAACAATGTTTGAACTTCAGAAACTCGGATTCAACCCTGAATTCGGCATAGACAGATATTTCCAGAAAAAGGCGGCACCCGGAAAGGAGATTCTGGCTTTGGAGACCGTTGATGATCAGGTGAATATGTTCAACAGCTTCTCCGACAGGATTCAGGAACTGATGCTCAGAGAGTCGCTTGAAAAAATGGGGCAGTTGGAAAAGATGATGAAAGATACAATGACGGCTTGGAAGAAAGGGGATGCCCAGGCGGTTGAAGACCTTCTTCTGGAGTCTGTGCGAAAGCCCGAATACCGTCCCCTGTTTCAGAAAATCCTAGTCGAAAGAAACCGGAAGATGGTCAAAAAGATTGAAGACTATCTGAAAACCGAATCCGATTATTTTGTTGTTGTGGGAGCGCTCCACCTTGTGGGCCGGGAAGGGATTGTTGATCTGCTACGGTCTAAGGGATATATTGTTGAACAATCAAGTTCGTAGTTCCGCCTTTAGGCGGGGCCGCACCGTAGGTTCGTAGTTCCGCCTTTAGGCGGGGCCGCACCGCCTAAAGGCGGAACTACGAACTTGTTGCACCGCCTAAAGGCGGAACTACGAACTTGTTGCACCGCCTAAAGGCGGAACTACGAACTTGTTGTTGTGGGAGCTCCACCTTGTGGGCCAGAAAGGGATTGTTGAATTGCTGCGGGCTAAGGAACACGTTGTTGAACAGGCAGGTTCAGGTTCGTAGTTCCGGCGTTTAGGCGGCAATCAAGTTCGTAGTACAACAAATCATAAATTCGTCCCCCTCTTATATAATAGATAAAAGGAGGGACGAATTTACGAGTTGCTGTAGTAGTTCCGCCTTTAGGCGGCGCTTATGGACTTGGCTTATCATTTATATGCTTGGCTTATCATTTATATGCTTGGCTTATTTATATACTTGGCTTATCATTTATATATAGAGATTCTGTGTACAGGGCAAAAAAAGCCCTGCTCTTAATCTTGCTCTTGCTCTTGCTCTTAATCTTAATCTTAACTGGCTGGGGTGCGATTAAGAGCAAGAGCAAGGGCAAGATTAAGAGCAAGAGCAAGATTAAGAGCAAGAGCAAGATTAAGATTAAGAGCAAGATCAAGATTAAGAGCAAGATCAAGATTGAGATTAAGATTAAGATGGAGCGGGGATGGTATAATGAAACCGATTGTTGCAATTGTAGGCAGGCCCAACGTGGGCAAATCTTCTTTTTTTAACCGGGTCACCCGGACAAGAGACGCCATTGTGGATAATTTTCCCGGGGTCACAAGGGATCGGAATTACGGCAATGTCAGACGGGACGGCGTTGAATTCACACTGATTGACACCGGCGGATTCACAGGGGAAAATGACGATGATTTTTCACATCATATCCGTTTCCAGATTAATCAGGCCATTGAAGACGCGGACGTCATTCTTCTTATGCTGGACGGCAAAAACGGAGTCTCCCCGTTTGACACCGATCTCGTCGGGATGCTTCGTACCGTCACAAAGCCGGTTTTTTATGCGGTTAATAAAATAGACGGCATTGAACAGGAGGATAATCTCTACGATTTTTACGCGCTCGGCATAGAAAATCCGTATCCGATATCCGCCGAACACGGTTACGGCGTGAATGATTTTTTGGATGATCTGGTACAAACGCTCCCCGAATCCGTTTCAGAGCCGTCTGAAAAAATGATCAGACTGGCAGTCGTAGGCAAGCCGAATGTGGGGAAATCATCGATGATAAACCGTATTTCAGGCGAAAATCGTCTGGTGGTCACTGATGCGCCGGGGACCACACGGGATGCTGTTGATTCGGTCTGCACGGTCGGCGGGAAATCCTATCTTCTCATTGATACAGCAGGTATCCGGCGGAAGGGGCGGGTGTCAGAAAAGCTGGAAAAATTTTCCGTCATAAAGGCGTTAAGAAGCCTTGACAGGTGCGATGTGGCCCTGATCGTAATTGATGCGGATGATGGAATCACAGAACAGGATATCAATATCGCCGGATATGCCTATGAGCGGGGATGCGGGTGTATCTTCCTGCTGAACAAATGGGATATCATAGAAAAGGATAGTAAGACAGCGAAAAAATATTATGACCGCCTGAGAACAGAAGCAAAGTTTCTGAACTTCGCGCCGGCGATAACCATCTCCGCCCTTACCGGACTCAGGGTTCACAGAATATTCAGACTCGTTGAGGAGGTTTATGAACAATATGTCACACGAATCGGAACCGGCCAGTTGAACCGAATCCTGGATCTGGCGATTGAAAAAAACACACCGCCGATTTACAGGGGAAGACGGATTAAATTTTATTACGCGACCCAGGTGTCTGCAAAGCCCCCGACATTTGTCTGTTTTGCCAACTATCCTGATGCGGTTCATTTTTCCTATAAAAGATATCTGATCAATCAGTTCCGGGAAGGTTCCGGACTTGACAAAACACCGATTCGGCTTATTTTTCGCAAACGAACTGGCCGGCTGAAATTTGACAAAAAAAAGCGACGATTATAACGCCTTTGGGGAATCTTGCTCTTAATCTTGCTCTTAATCTTGCTCTTGCTCTTAATCTTGCTCTTAATCTGCTTTTGTTGCGATTAGGATCAAGATTAAGATAAAGAGCAAGATTAAGAGCAAGATTAAGAGCAAGATTAAGATTAAGAGCAAGAGCAAGATAAAGATAAAGATAAAAAATTAAGATAGAAATCACAAGTGGACCTTTTTGAATACCAAGCGCAGAAAACCGCGGAAGACGCAAAACCCCTTGCAGAAAAAATGCGTCCCGCGAATCTAAAAGAATTCGTCGGACAGACTCATGCTGTGGGCAAGGGGAGCATGATCCGTCATGCCATTGAAAAAGACCGGATATTTTCCATGATTCTCTGGGGACCTCCGGGATGCGGAAAAACCACTCTCGCCAGAATATTTGCACACGAAACCCGTTCCCATTTTGTCCATTTTTCAGCGGTGCTCTCCGGCGTGAAGGAAATCCGCTCCGTTATCAGAGAGGCCGGGGATCAGTTAAAGCTTTACCGAAAAAAGACAGTCCTTTTTGTGGATGAGATCCACCGGTTCAACAAAAGCCAGCAGGACGCCTTTCTCCATCATGTGGAAAACGGGCTGATTACCCTGATCGGTGCGACCACGGAAAACCCCTCATTTGAGGTCATATCGCCTCTTTTATCCAGATGTCAGGTCATCACCCTGAAGATGCTTTCAGCGGATGACATCGGTGACATCCTCGACCGCGCCCTGAAAGACAGGGATCGGGGGATTGGGAATATGGGGATTGTTTTAGACCGGGATGCGAGGTCTCATCTGATACACATCGCAGACGGCGACGCGCGCACCGCTCTGAACAACCTTGAAATTGCCGCATCTCTGGTCATCTCGGAAAGTGAAAAAAAAACCCGGCACATCACACTGGATTGCCTGGAAAATGCTTTGCAGAACAAAGCCCTTGTCTATGACAAGGCCGGCGAGGAGCATTACAATCTGATATCCGCGTTCCACAAAAGCCTGCGGGGAAGCGACCCGGATGCGGCCCTCTACTGGCTCGGACGGATGCTCTCTGCCGGCGAAGACCCTTTATATGTGGCCCGAAGAATGGTCCGGTTTGCATCCGAGGATGTGGGGAACGCTGACCCGGCCGCGCTCAGGATGGCATTGGACGCCATGGAAGCCTTCAGATTTCTCGGGCATCCCGAGGGGGAACTCGCACTGGCCCAGTCTGCGGTCTATCTTGCCACAGCCCCCAAGAGCAACAGCATTTATTCGGCTTGGAAGGAGGTTAATCATATCATAAAACATTCAGGATCGCTTCCTGTCCCTTTGCATATACGAAATGCACCCACAGGCCTGATGAAAGACCTCGGATATGGCAAGGGCTACAAATATGCGCATGATTATGAAGGCGCATACACGCCCCAGACGTATCTGCCGGAGAAACTGAAAGGAGATTTCCTTTATTTTCCCACAGACAGGGGACACGAAAAAAAAATAAAACAGAGACTTGACAAGCAGCGCGGCCTGAGATATAAGGGAGAAGAAAACGGAGAATGAGTGTCTTGCAATTTTTTTATGCGAAATGAAAGAAAAGTGTTGCCAAAACAAAAAACAAATCGTATTTTATGTTACAGGCAAGGTGAAAACTCCGATTAACCAACTTGGCGTCTGTCCGAAAATCTGTATGACTGCCGACCCGGGATGATTCTCGCTTTGAAACAGCGGCTTCCCGGCACAGTCTTTGTTCTCAGAGTCTGTATTTCAGACAAACGTCGTCTTAATCCAAGGTAAGAGGTGATTATGAAAAAAACAGCGAAAACGAAAGTGAAAGCAAAAGTAAAAGCAAAAGCAAAAGCAAAACCGGATACAAAAAAAAGCAACGCCCAGTTGATCATCGGTGCGTTGCTGTCGGGAAAAACGATGAGGTCCAGAGACATCTCTGACATGGTCCTCAAAGACTCAGGCAGACTGATCAAAGTGCAGGATGTCGCAAGCATGCTTTCCAGAATCAGCAACGGCAAGAATTGCGACCTGGGCTATTTTATCGAGAGGAAGCAGGTGGGGAACGGCTTTGTCTATCACATGGTCAAAGAAGCCCTGAAACTCTCTGAGGAACAGGCTTATGACCTGACGCTGAAAACCGGCAAGGGGAGATATACGCTTGATAAGGCGTTAAAAGAATTTTCGGGCCTGGACAAACATGTCAAAGGCGGCGCCAAGCCCAAACCCAAGCTGACGTCCAAAGTGAAATCCAGGGCTGCGAAACCCAAAGTGGCGAAACCCGCTCCCAGGAAACCGGCCAAAGCTGCGAAACCCGCCCCAAAACCTGTTGCCAAGAAAGTGGCGAAGAAGGCACCTGCACCTGTTAAAAAACCGGTGCCTGCTCCTGCTAAAAAACCTGCACCTGCACCTGCACCTGCACCTGCACCCGCACCCGCACCTGAGCCTGCCATGAAGAGTCTTACGGATAAGGATATTGATAAACTGGCTTCCATAGTGGCTCGGAAGATTGTTGAAATGGGCGGTTTCACGATATCCTTAAGTTAGCGTTACGCGCAGGATTCCCGCTCCCGGAAATGCCGGCTCGGGCCATACTGTGCTATATGGAAGTCAGGAGTTGAAAATTGGAAAGTTGAAAGCTGAAATCCTTTTCACTTTCCACTTTCCAATTTTTGCTTCGAAAGGTCATAAAAAATTCATTGCTCAGATATATTTTGTTCTCCATATTCCTGATTTTCTTTATCCCTTCTCAATCCTGTCAGGCAGAACAAAGGCATCTTATACAGACAAAAGAAGTGGTTGTCCTCTTTGAAGAGCCGCTGGAGGTCGTTGCGGAAGATGTCACGTCTCTCTATGGAAAGCTGAAATCGGAACTGGAGGAAATGTTCAGGTGGGAACTGGATTTCAGACCGACCGTTATTCTGGTTAAGGACAGAAAAACATTCCAAAAGATGACCGGCAACGATTTTTTTGTTGCTTTTGCCGTTCCCCGGAAAAAGCTGATTGTGATTGACTACTCAAAAATGAAGGGGAACCCCTTTACCCTCGGAACAACCCTGAAGCATGAACTGTGTCATCTTCTGCTCCATCACCATATCCCCAGATCCCGTCTGCCCAAATGGCTTGATGAGGGGGTTTCCCAGTGGGTAAGCGACGGGATATCGGAACTCATAACGGACAGGAAGCGATCTGTGCTTGACGAGGCGATTTTGTCGGGAAATATCATCCGTATCCGCAGGATGACCCGTCGTTTTCCCAAGGACAAATTATCGCTTCTGCTGGCTTATGAGGAGAGCAAAAGCATCGTGCAATATATAAAGGAAGAGTTCGGTGAAAACGGACTTTTAAGCATACTTGATCATCTGAAAAACGGCGATGAAGCGGAGACCGCTATCCAAAAGGCCCTCTCAGTCTCCTTTGATGCGCTCGAAGGAAGATGGTATCGCGATCTCAAAAGAAAAAGGACCTGGTTCGTTTATCTGGCAACCCATCTCTATGAAATCCTTTTTTTTCTTGCCGCACTGACAGCGATATTCGGATTTGTCAAACTGATGATTAAGAAAATGGCGTATAAGGATGATGAAGAAGAGGAAGATGATGATGAATATCTGTAATTGTCAGTGGTCCGTTGTCAGTGGTCTGTTGCTCTTGGACACCGACAACGGACTACGGACCACCCACGTCAGTGGTCCGTTGTCAGTGGTCTGTTGCTCTTGGACACCGACAACGGACTACGGACCACCCACAACGGACATCTGACTACGGACCACCCACAACTGACAACTGACAACTGACAACTGACCAACTGACTTATGAAACTCAATTCAATTTTCAGCAGATATTTGCTCAGAGAGATGCTTCCGCCGTTTTGCATCAGTGTGATGTTTTTTTCCTTTATATTTCTGCTGACCCGGATACTTGATATCACAAACATGATTGTGAATTATAAGATCGGCGTGTCTGCCGTCTTTTTAATGATTGTCTATACCATGCCCTATTTCCTTGTGTTTGTGATTCCCATGTCGGTTATGATGACGGTCCTCCTTACGCTTCTTCGCCTGTCAGACGATAACGAGATTATCGCCCTGAAGGCCGGGGGGATCAGCCTTTACAGGCTGCTTCCGCCTGTGTTCATGTTCTGCCTTATGGGATGTCTTCTTACAGGATTTATGTCCATCTGCGGTCTGCCCTGGGGAAAGTTGTCGCTGAAGGCCCTGACAGTCGAGGTCGCCACATCCAACCTCAATATCGGATTGAAAGAAAGAACATTTAATGACAGTTTCAAAGGGGTGATGCTTTATGTGAACAAGGTGGATATGAAAGATAAGACGCTGAAAGATGTTTTTATTGAAGATCGGCGGAGCAAAAACCTTGTGATTACGATTGTTTCACCTGAGGGATATTTGGCCGGCGAACCGGGCAAAGCCGTCTTTCATCTGAGGCTGTCCAACGGAATCATTAACCAGGTGGATATTGAGAAGCGATCGGTGAATTCAATCCGTTTTGACACTTACACGGTTAACCTTGATCTTCAGAAAGCCCTGGATGCGGTAAAAGGGGGACCGAAAGACGAAAAGGAGATGAGTCTTGCCGAGCTGATCTGGTATTTAGAAGAGGACAGAGAAAGAGATGGGCAGTATTATGAGACCCTGCTGGAGTTTCACAAAAAATTTTCGATCCCCTTTGCATGTTTTTCCCTCGGACTGCTTGCTGTCCCTCTCGGTGTGCAATCGTCGAGATCGGCCAAACGATCTTTCAGTTTGGGACTGGGCCTCGGTTTCTTCCTTTTCTATTATCTGCTGCTGTCTGCGGGGCTGGTTTTCGGGGAGGCAGGCGTATATCCGCCTCTGATTGGGATGTGGGTTCCGAATATCGTCACAGGGGCTGCGGGGCTGTATCTTCTAATCAGAACCGTTAATGATCGTCCGGTGCAGTTTGAATTTTTACGGAACACGATGAGATGGATTAAGTCCCGATTTATTCATAAATAAAATTTGAAGTGGCTATGTACTTTAAATTGCTTTTACCACGCCCGTTGAGTTTCAGAATACCTGATTATAACGGATTTAGGGGAGGCTCCGAACCGCGAATGACGCGAACGAACACGAATCGCACGGATCACGGGGAGGAGTCACACCGCTCCCCGGTCGGGCGTCCTCCGGATCCGGGGATGCCCGGCCGTCATTCCGGTCACACGGTTCCGTGTCCGTTCGCGTTCATTCGCGTTCATTCGCGGTCCGAAAAGCATTATAATCAGCAGAATACTTTTACCAAAAAATTCCTGTCGTTCCGGGCAGAACAGCGGGCTGTTAACTCAGACATTCCCTATCACCTCCTACCCTGATCAGAGATCGGGCGGCCCGCCGTTCTGATCCAGAACCCACTTTTAATAACTGAGGATATTCGGAAAGATCACAGTTCAAGTTCGGTCCGGAGTGCAAAATTTATTTTGCATGAGTATCTCAGCAGTGGATTCCCGCTTCCGCGGGAATGACAGACGAGCGGACTTTCGTTTTTCATTATGCATGTATTCAAGTTCGGTCCGGAGTGCAAAATTTATTTTGCATGACAGGCGGGACTTTCGTTTTTCATTATGCATGTATTCAAGTTCGGTCCGGAGTGCAAAATTTATTTTGCATGAGTATTTCAGTAGCGGATTCCCGCTTCCGCGGGAATGACAGACGAGCGGACTTTCGTTTTTCATTATGCATGTATTCAAGTTCGGTCCGGAGTGCAAAATTTATTTTGCATGAGCATTTCAGTAGCGGATTCCCGCTTCCGCGGGAATGACAGGCGGATGGGGAATGACAGGCGGATGGGGAATGACAGGCGGATGGGGGAATGACAGGCGGCAGCGGATTCCCGCCTTCGCGGGAATGACAGGCCGACGGTGGATTCCCACTTTCGCGGGAATGACAGGGCGGACTTTCGTTTTTAGTTGTGACCGGAGGCCATGGCGGTTTGTATGAAAGTCCCGGGCAATGATTCCCGCTTCCGCGGGAATGACAGGTTCCCGAGACTTTCATTGTTCGCTGCGACCTATCAATTCACGGATGTTTATTCAGTAAAAATCTTAGATGCAAGATCAATATTTTCCGGGCAGAACACAAACAGGCACTTTTCATCCGGTGACGAAACCGAGCCATAGACATAATTGATATTTATCCCCTCCTCTCCACATTTCGTTGTCACCTCCGCGAGCGTGCCGGGCCTGTTTTCAAGCTCAATGGCAATAACTGGCATAATATCGAACAAGTAGTCATTTTTCGATAAGAGGTCTATGGCCTTGTCTGTCTGATCCGCCAGAAGACGTATCAGGGCAAACTCGGCTGAATCCTTCCGCATCGAGTTGTAGCTCGCCACAGAGGCAATCCTTTTTAATGATTTTCCTCTGGCTTTAAAAAGCTCCTGCACATAGCTTGACGCGTCCTGTATCATAAGCGCGTCAATATTAATGCCCTCATTTGAAAGCAGGGATGCTAGTTTGCCCAGCTCGCCGGGCGCGTTTTTCAGGAAAAGAGAAATTTCCGTTCTTACCATATCCTCACTCCTCATTTATATTCATGTTTAATTATAAAATTCAAGTGCAAGACTGTGAATCTGCTCAGGCGGTCTCCGGTTTGCCCGAACAAGGCGCGGCCTTGCACTTGGATATTTAACAAGTAAATCCTTGCCAAATCAAAATTTTTGTAGTACATCATTTTTTAAGTCCGTACCCTTCATGCTCCCGCCGGATTGCCAAATCCGGCGGCTCGGATTTGCCAGTCCGAGCTATGGGTACGAACTTACAAAGTGTAAACTTCATGCTCCCGCCGGATTGCCAAATCCGGCGGCTCGGATTTGCCAGTCCGAGCTAAGGCTCCGAACTTACAAAG
>JAUCGI010000018.1 GCA_030378035.1 Desulfobacterales bacterium HSG2 | reverse complement strand
ATCAGAAATAAAATTTCGGCCTCACCGGGATACCCTTGCAAAATAAATTTTGCACTCCGGACATCCTTTTAAATATCAGAAATAAAATTTCGGCCTCACCGGGATACTCTTGCAAAATAAATTTTGCGCTCCGGACATCCTTTTAAGTATCAGAAATAAAAATTCGGCCTCACCGGGATACCCTTGCAAAATAAATTTTGCACTCCGGACATCCTTTTGGCCTCACCGGGATACTCTTGCAAAATAAATTTTGCACTCCGGACATCCTTTTAAATATCAGAAATAAAATTTCGGCCTCACCGGGATACCCTTGCAAAATAAATTTTGCACTCCGGACATCCTTTTAAATATCAGAAATAAAATTTCGGCCTCACCGGGATACTCTTGCAAAATAAATTTTGCACTCCGGACTGTGGCCTTTTCATCAAAACGGCAGTCCAACGACATCTCCCCGTCAAGCACCGAACGGACTTTATAGGCAGGGTTTTAAACAGATTGATCATTTTCCTGTTTCCAGATGATGTATAGGCAAACAATCCTGCACCGTTCTTTGTGTCTTTGTGTGAGCAGAAAAAAAGTCAGACAGAGGCACAAAGGCCGCAGCAGATGTTCCGGGCGGTTTCAGGAACAGGGCGCAGTTTCAGGCGATTTCCGTGAAAGAATATCCCACCCTGTTCTTTGTGCCTTTGTGCCTCTGCGCCTTTGTGTGAGCAGAAAAAAGTCACACAGAGGCATAAACACCGCAGAAGATTTTCCCCTGTATTTCTACTATTCATACCAAATTGTTCCGGTGCGTCAAATATTTTTCAATACAACCCGAACATTTAAAGTTTCCAAAACTTCGGAGGTCTCTTCCGACTTTTCCTGATCCGATTTCCTCAAAAATACGAACTGGAAATGCAATATCCCGGTCTCTTTAAATTTGGCAAACTGCCAAAGCGCACCCTTTTTCATCCAGAATGCTAAAATGAAATTTTAGCAAAAAAAAACTTGCAAATCCGAAAATATTATTTTATACAGATTTTATTCTGATGTCTGACATAATTCAGGCCTTTATTTCAATTAAGGATTTATCGAACTGCATTCGCCCATTTCAAACGGTTGGAAACTGTTTTGTCTGGATTTTTGAAAAAAAAATAAAAAAATTACGGTTTTGGTATGATTGTTGCATATGGGAACAATCTACAGGTTACAGTTTAAGTTGTGATCAGTTTTTCTATCATTTAAGGATTAATCTACGGAGCGCGCTGAAATTCGTCAACAATTCATAAGATATTACGAAGATCACGGCTTCCGCGTAATTCAAGGGTGTCGGGCTAAGTGAATGCAGGAATTCTCTTCTGTTCCTGCCAGAATACTCTCTTCACCCCATTGACATGTTTTATGCTGTCCGGTCAGAATGATGGCCATGATCGGGAGATTCAGGGATTATACTCGTCCGAATAGAGATACAAGTAATAATATTGTCAGCAGATCGGAAACGCTCCGGCGGAATTGGCAAATCCGGATTTGTCAATTTGAACTTTACTTTGAACTTTTCACTCCTGAGTGAACAAATAAAGGATGAACTTATGGAATGCGCTGAAATTCGGCAGCAGTTTGTAAAATATTACGAAGATCATGGCTTCCGCTTCCTTCCCCGAACTCCGATTTTACAAAGTTCCTCTCCCATGTCTTTTGTTTTTAGCTGCTATCCCCCTGATCCGGAATCATCCCCGACAAAAGAAAAAGGCCGTTCGGGCAATAAGTTTGTCATGGTGCAGGACTGTTTTCGTCATTTTGATCTTGATTCGGTCGGCGCGGACAATATCCATCTGAGCCTTTTTGAAATGTCCGGCGCGTTTGTCTTTGGCAAAAACGGGCGACAGGATACCATCAGCCGGATGTGGAATTTGGCAACAGAGGTTATGGGGATGAATTCCAAGCATATCTGGGTGTCATATTTTGGCGGTGGCAGATTGGCAGACCGGGAACTGTCTGAAGACGGGCTTACTCATCAGACATGGCAGGATATCGGTGTGCCGGAGGAAAGGCTTGTTGGTTTGGGTGTTCAGCATAATTACTGGGTGGAAAGCAGTGAAAATCGGAGCGGGGAAACACTTTCCCTCAAGTGCGGGCCGAACACCGAATTATTTTATGACATGGGTGTGGATAAGGCGTGTGGGCCGGATTGCCAACCCGGTTGCCGATGTGGCCGTTTTGTCGAATTTTCCAATTCCCGTTTTGTTTCACACACCCTGCTTCCAAAAACAGATGAATTCTCCCCTTCAACTGAGCCTCACACAGAGACGGTCATTGGCACAGAGCGCATTGCCATGATATTGCAGGAGGTCCAGTCTGTCTTTGACATAGAATCCTATCGCCCCCTTATGGAAATTATTCATCAGTTCGTCAAAAACACGGATTTGCCGATTCACAAGATCGAAGAATGCGGGCGCGTTATTGCCGACCATCTGAAATCGCTGTGCATACTGGTGGCAGAAGGGGCACCGCCTCCGGGAAGAAGCGGGCGCTCACGGCTTGTCAGGGTGCTGATCCGCAAGGTGATTGCCCGACAAATGGTGCTGGGAATTGCATCACAACATTTTCTTACAATATTCATTGCAAAACTGATAAAAACGCTTGACAATGACGTGAAACCAGGGTTGGAAGCAGAAGATAAGATAAGGGCATATTTTGATTTGGAATTTTTGCGCTTTCAAAAAACTGTGGGACGGGGGCGCTGCAAGATAGAGCGTATTTTGACAAAAAATCGGGGGCAGACACTCTCGGGATCGCAGATTGCATATTTGGAAAAGGAATGGGGGATGCCGCATTTGCTTTCAGCAACGATATTGCATAAAAAAGGATTGGCATTTGCAGAAACGGAATATAAAGAAGTGTTAAAGCGTTGGAAAACGCATGGCAGATTCGGAGGGGAGAATGGCATACAGTGACTTTTCTAATGGAAAAAGTAAAGCGATTAGCGGAGAACAGTTTAAGTATTAATTCTCATTATTTTTCAAGCGAAGAAAGGGGAATTTATGAACTGGCAAGAAGTGTGCGAACACTCTGATTTGCAAAACCTGCCTTTCAAAATCGAACTGAATGAGAGAGGACAGATCATTATGTCACCGGCAAAGGCGTATCATTATATCAGGGCGAAATATCATATCTCCTGCGTTCACTGATGAAAGAGGGAAGGGCATGGCGGAATCTGCTATTGCCACCCGCAACTTGGAAATATCCGCATTCGTTCCGGAATTTCCCAAAAAGGTTGCTATTTAATGATACTCGGACAAAGTATGCCGGCTCCCTCTGACTTTTTTCCCGGGCTTCGGGAAGATGACAAGATTCCGAGAGACTGGGGAAGTCCCAAACCGAACAAAAAGCAGGGAACCGGTTACAGATGGCAGGATCCTGACGACGTGGGAAACGGAATCCGTATAGACAAAGGAGACCCGGATCATCCGTTAGCGAGCCAACAGGTGGATCATGTTGTTGTAAGATACAGGGGGCATGTGATCGGGCGTGGCGGGAATCCGATCAGCGGAAGCATAAGAAATGATCCCGTCAACGCCCACATCCCAATAAAAGACTGGTTGCAGTGGAGAAACTGGTATTCTCCCTAATAAGAAAGGAGTGCGTCATGCAATACCCGGAAATGCGTGAGGAACTTATCGGCACATTAAAGGCACTGTCGGACAGACAGTATCAGAAAAAGGCATGGATACAGAAACAGTATCCCGAAGGAATTGTTTACGACTGTTTTGACTACGCGGTTCATTTTCTGTTTGATGATACAAGTCTGGCCGAAAAACCCGAGAAACTGATTGGTGTCATCCTTGAAGATGAGTACGAAGCTGCATTGGTAAGGGCTGTTGCATCTTCCATAGAAAGACTCCTTGCCGAGACAGGAGACGATCTCACAGATGAGGCCTATATCAGATCTCCGATGTGGGAGAATGTGATCAGAACAGCCAAAACAGCATATCATGTCGTCATTGAAAATCAGAACAATTTTCAGGAAGGAGATGCTTATTATGAAAAGAAATACGCCTAAAAATTTGATCTTATCAGTATGTTTGTCTTTTATATATCACTTTTGAAAAACTTGATCCATACCTTAATGCTTTGGAAGTTCACGAACTGCTTATGAGCAGGGATTGAAAGAAAGTTGGCGAAGAACGCTTGAAGCCATTGTTTCAAACAATTATCTGAACGAGGAAAGGGGGAATTTATGAACTGGCAAGAAGTGTGCGAACACTCCGATTTGCAAAACCTGCCTTTCAAAATCGAACTGAATGAGAGAGGACAGATCATCATGTCACCGGCAAAGACGTATCATTCATTATATCAGGGCGAGATATCATATCTCCTGCGTTCTTTGATGAAAGAGGGAAGGGCATTGGCGGAATGTGCCATCGCCACTCGCAAAGGGACCAAAGTTGCCGATGCGGCCTGGGTTTCACCGAAGCGGCTTGAGATCATCAGGTATGAGACAGAATGCTCCGTGGCTCCTGATATCTGCGTGGAGATGCTTTCAGACAGCAATACAGATGAGGAGATTGAGGAAAAAAAGCAGCTTTATTTTGAAAACGGTGCCCGGGAAGTCCAGATTTGTACGAAGGATGGTGAGATGAGCTTTCATGATGTCAAAGGCGACTTGGAAGGATCCGCACTTGTTCCGGAATTTCCAAAAAAGGTTGAGATTTGATGTATGAACAAATTTAACATGGTGTGACAGAAAACGGAGAATAATTGATGCAAACTTTACAGATCACATTGCCTGATTTTATCAGCACAGACACCCGGGAAATCATCTTTGTCATTGCTTCCAAGTTTTATGAAAAGGGAAAACTCTCCCTGGGACAGGCGGCGGAGGTGGCAGGTGTATCCAAGCGGACATGATTTTCTGACATTTTTGGACGAATGCAAAAAAGACACTGCTTCCATATCATTTGATGAAGCCGAACGCCTGCTTCGGTGAACAATTTCACTGTCCCGGGAGCCGGGAATATGATATCGGATCGGAGGAACGGTGCCCGAGAAGTCCGGATTTGTACGAAGGACGGCGAGATGCGCTTCCATGATGTCAAAGGCGACTTGGAAAGCTCCGCACTTGTTCCGTAATTTCAGAAACAACCTGAAAGACAAAGGTATTAGCTAAATGGATATTAAGGAGATTGAAATTTTTCTTAGCGGTTTAGAAATGTTTTATAATATTAAAAAAGACGATATCAAAAAAATTGCTTTATTGTTTAGCTCTAAGGAATACCGTAAATCTGACACTATCATAAGAGAAGGCGATCCCGGATTACACTTGTTCATTATCGTCTCCGGAAGGGTTGAAGTATTATTGGGCGACGAGTCGAGCATAACTTTTCTTAAAGTAGGAGAAGTTTTTGGCGAGATGAGCCTTCTCAGCGGCGCTCCTATAGGAGCGACGATAAAAACGATTGAAACAACCGAGGTTTTATATGCTAAAAGTTCGGTTTTTAATGAAATTCTGAACAAATACCCACCTCTTCAAATGTATTTTGCACGTTTGCTTCGTCAAAGGCTTGCCGAAACCAACAAAGAGACAGAATGTTTTATGGGAAGGCTCAAAGCAGCCTATAAAATTTCTGAAGCCACACATACCGCACAGAATCTTGAAGAACTTTATCCTGAAATACATAAAATTGTCAGCGAGCGAATGCCTGCAAAAAATTTCTATATTGCACTTTATGATCGTTATAGCGAAACCCGCAGTTTTCCCTATTTTGTTAGTGAATACAAAGAATATCCGAAGCCTGTTTCCATAGAAAAAGGTTTGTCAGGTCATGTTCTGCGAACTCAGAAACCATTATTAGGAACAGATGAAGTGCTTGCGGAACTTTCAGATCAGGGAAAAATTAAGCAAATCGGAAAGCCTTCAAAATCATGGTTAGGAGTTCCTTTGAAGACTCAGAAAAAAACGATTGGGGTAATGGCTGTCTATACTTATGACGAAGATGTAAAGTACGGAGAAGAAGAACTGAATATTTTGCTGTTCGTTTCTGAACAGGTAGCTATGGCTATTGAGCGAGTGCAAGCGCATGAAAATCTTGAGGAACTTGTGAAGGAACGTACTGCTCAACTCAATACCGCTTATAAGATTTCTGAAGCCGCACATACTGCACAGAATCTTGAGGAGCTTTATCCTGAAATACATAAAATTGTCAGTGAGCGAATGCCTGCGAAAAATTTCTATATCGCACTTTACAATCCTTCAACGAATACGCTTAGTTTTCCCTACTTTATCAATAATAAAGGTGAGGTTCCCCCGGAATCCATGCCTGTGGAAAGAGGTTTTTCCGGTTATATTCTGCGAACTCAAAAACCTTTGTTTGGCTCGCCTGAAAAGATTAAAACGCTTATTGAAGACGGGAAAATTATACCGGTCTCAAAAGCGCCGGTTAGCTTCTGGCTGGGCGTTCCGCTAAAAACCCGGGAAAGAATGACAGGTGTTCTGGCAGCTTATGATTATGATAAAAAGGTAATATACAGTAAGGATGGTTTGGAAATTTTAACTTTTGTTTCTGAGCAGATCGCTATGGCTATTGAGCGGGTGCGATCACAGGATGAACTGAAAAAACTTGTGAAGGAGCGTACTGAAAGATTAGAAAAAGTACATCAACTGAATCTTCGGAAAGACGTATTGATTCGATTAAGCCAGAAATTAGCATCTTCTATTCAATTGGAGCAAAATAAGATTTTCAACTTAATCCATAAAAATGCCTCTGAACTTATGGATACTGACAATATGTATATTGCACTATATGATGAAGCTAATGATTTTGTCCGCTTTCCGCTGGCTTTTAAAGGGGGAGAACCAACCACAATTTTAGCAGGAAAAGAGCGTAAGGAAAAAGGAGGGAAGGGACGAACAGAGTATATCATTGAGAAGCGTGAGTCTATGTTTTGTGCTACAAAACAGGAAGCGGAAGAATGGTATAAACAGCCGGGTCATGGGGAGTTTATGCAGGATACATTAGCATCTTACATTGGTGTTCCTATGATGGTCGGTGAAAAGGTGTTAGGTGTTGTTGCCACATATCACCCAACAGAAGATTATGTTTATAATAAAGATGATCTTGACATTCTTCAGGCAATGGCAAATATAGCGGCGATTGCTTTGGATAATGCGCGACTCTATCACCAGTTGATTGAAGCTCATAAAAAGATTGCAGATGTGACAGAAATCAACACGCGGACAATGATTACAGCCGATTTTGTCCACAAACTGAATAATCTTGCCGGGGCGATTCCGATATGGGTGGATCAGATTCGGGATCATGCCGGGGAAGGGCTTGAAGATAAAACGCTTAACAACTACCTTAACAAAATTGACACTGATGTGGAAAATCTCTTATCCGCTGCCCGACAGATCAGTTCCCCACCTGAAGAGGATATCAATATAGAACCTGTGCTGAAATCTTTATTTCGCCGGACACGATTAAACCAACCTGATAATATTGAGATTTATCTGGAATGCGGAGATAATCTGCCAAAGATTCATTTTGTTCTTTTGGAACTGGAGTCTATTTTGGACTCTGTCATCCAGAATGCTTTGGATGCAATGGCCGGTGGAGGAAAATTAACTATTCAGGCTCAGGAAACATTAGTAAATGGACAGCACCAGGTTGAAATTCAAATCAGGGATACAGGCATGGGGGTTTCGGCAGAAAAAATTGATAAAATCTTTTCGCCGTTCCACAGTACCAAAACCGGACACATGGGATACGGACTCTGGCGGGCAAAGGATATTATTGAAAAAAACGGGGGAACTATTGAATTTGAAAGTGAAGAAGGACAGGGAACAATCGTTACCATCCGAATCCCGGCGTTAAAGGAGAGCGAAAATGGGCGATAAAAAGGGGGATATTTTAATTGTTGACGACCAGGAGAATTGGCGTGAGGTGCTTACAGATGTACTTACAAAAGAAGGATATACAGTTAAAGCAGTCGCAGCTTTTGAAGATGCAATAAGCGAAATTTCAGAAAATAAATTTGATCTTCTGATTTCTGATGTCAGGTTTGAGGATAAGTTTGCTTCTGATATTCAGGGCATTGAACTTTTAAATGTTGTAAAATCTGAAAAAAATTCTCTCAAAGTGATGATGCTGACAGGATACCCGGAAAGTATTCCTGATGGTGTCTTAGAACGATATAAGGCGGATGCTCTTATTCTGAAAGCTCCGAAAGGTTCCCGGTTTGATACCAAAGGGTTTAAAGAGAAAGTGCGGGAACTGCTGGTCAGGAATGAATAAAATTTTCTTTCTGGTAACATATTGACTATAAGATGAAAGCATTATTATTAGAAGATATTAAATCCTGTATAGGGATGGGTGATATTGAACCGGCACTTAGCTGGTTAGAAAAATATAGTATTACCCGTCCGGAGTTAGAAAATGAGGTAATAATATATAAAGGACGTTATTACCGAGCATCTAAAGATAAAAGAATAGGTAAAATTACAAGAAGTGAAGCTGATGCCGCACTTACTCTACTTTCTAGTGATATATTAGAATTCGTCAAACAAGAATTATCTGCTGTTTCCGATAAGATAGTGTATAAAAAGAAAATACCTGTAGTTGTGGTTGTAATGACAAAAAAAGAGGCGGAGGAGTTTTTTCAGCACAGTCAAGAATTCTCCAAACTCATTAACAAGAGGGAGATTAAAAATATTACAAACCGATATGGAAACAGGAGAGATGAATGGTGTCCCTTCAATGTGAAGAAAAATGTTACTGTTTGGGACATACTTCGGGAATTTGCGGATAAGATCACTATTTCATCACCTTCATATAAAGCCTTCCATGCAGAGTTTGAGTCTAATACCGATTTCTTCTTTAATGGTGAAAATAAATTTCATATTTCCAAAAATTTAAAAGAAAAAGGATGTCTGTTTATTATTGATGCAATCTCAATATTTCATTCCAATGTGTATGAAACATTTATAAATCATACTGACAATATCAATAAAGAACAAGTGGGTACATTTGTCATATCGCCTCTGAATATGAAACAGGAGCGTTTAAACAATTTGCTGGGAAACAAAATTTATGACTCTCTGAAATTATTTTTTGAAAATTATGATACAGTGCTAAGTCCTCAGCGAGGTCTTGGTATTTCAGATAAAACAGAACTGAATCGCAATTTAAAAGTCTGTTTGGAGAGATCCGCATATATGCTGGAACCTTGGGGAATAGAATTTGAACAGGCAGATATTAAGAAAAAAGGTATAAGGCTCATTAGGTAACACTATGATATTTACATTTTATTCATATAAAGGCGGTGTGGGGCGGAGTATGGCCGTGGCAAATATTGCCGAACTCCTGTATGAGAAAGGCGTCAGTGTACTGATAATAGACTGGGATTTGGACTCACCGGGACTGGAAAATTATTTTCCCCATATCAGCGAGGAAGCTAGACAAAATCCCGGGCTTCTGAATATGATCATGCATTACAGACACATACTATCTACCAAAAATCCGCAGGAGATTGGTTTTGGTCTGGATGGGAGATCATTTGTGATATTGGAGAGAGAAAAGAGAATTTCAAAAGATATTCTGGACAAGATCCGAGTGTTAAAAGACCAGAAACATGAGACCCGGGAAGAACTCATAAATGCTTTAGAAAAAATAATTGGAAAAGAACAGACAAATCAATATGGAAGGCTGATTTTAAAACATGCCCTGGGATTGCAGTTCGGAGACCTGAGAGATTTTATGACGGATGTGTATCCGACGGATGAAAAGGGAAGCAGATTTTTAAAATTATTATCTACGGGAAAGCGTGACGAACAATATTTCAAAAAATACACAGAGTGGGTTAAATCCCTTGATTGGAAAGATTTCTATGATAAGTGGATGGGAGAACAATATTTTGAATGGTTTCGAAGAGAAATTGAAGATATTGCCCCAATTATTTTAATTGACAGCCGAAGTGGTGTGAATGAGATGAGCGGTATATGCACTAAGCAGTTAGCAGATGTTGTTATTGTTTTTACCTCACCTAATCTTCAATCCATCGAAGGCACGAAAAAGATAGTGGAAGAATTATTGGAATTTGCTAAAATTGAAAAATTACGGCCTGACAGGTCAAAATTAAATATAGTTGTGGTTCCGGCAAGATTAGAATCAACAGAATTAATTGCTCGCAATAACTTTGAGAAAAAATTCAAAGACAATTTTGATGATCTGTTACCGAAAAATTGGAGGAAAGAAGGACGTTCATTTTGGGATTTAAGAATACCTTATATTCCGCTTTATGCTTTTGAGGAACTGGTAGCGGTTCGGGAGAAAAGAGAAAAGACGGACCGTACTTCACAAGATTTGGTGGAATCTTATGAAAAAATATGGGAAGTCATGGTAGCAAAAGCTTCGCCGCCCGGAGAGGAACCCTGGCGGTGGCGAAGGGAAAGCGGCAGAGTCCTGATTGTCGAAGATATCCCACAATGGCAGGATGTATTAAAAGATATTGTTGTGTCAAGGGCTGGCAAAGACTGTGAACTGGCAACCACAAGAGAGTCCGCAATAAGTTTGCTTAAAGATAATGAATATAAGCTCATTATTCTGAACTTGGATTTATCATCGGAAACTACAGGAATTACAGGATATGAGGGAATTGATATATTGGATCATTTAAAAGCCACGGGAAGAGAAATACCAATTTTGCTGATAACAAGCGGAGCTATCCCCATAAGCACTCGCAATATTTATAATAAATATCTGAATGTAAAAGACTTGTTTTTTAAAGGCATGGGAAAGAATCTGGCTAAAGATTTGACTGACAAAATACACAGACATGCGGATATACAGGAGTAAATCATAATGACATCTTCTCTGGAGAAATTTCTAAATGATATTCAAAAACTCATTGCCGAAGATGAAATACAACAGGCACTGGATCAACTTCAAAATTATCTGAGTACCGCTGACTCAGAATTAAACAATGAAATAATATTGCATGTCAGTCGTTATAACCGATTATGCGAAGAAAAACGGAAAGGTCTTATTTCCCGTCAGGAATTTCAAGTTGATCTCAGCCGCCTTTCCGATAATTTATTAGAATTCCTTAAAGAAATACCCAAGAAAATTCAGAGAGAATCATCTTCAACACAACTTGTAGCTTTCCAATCAGACAGAAATAATTCCCGACCCGAAGTTGAAATTTTCATTTCTTATGCCTGGGGCGGCGAAAGCGAAAAACTTGTTGACCAACTGGATCAGACCCTTCAGAAAAAAGGAATCCTTATCATCCGGGATAAGCGGGACCTGGGCTTCAAAGGACGCATCAGAGAATTTATGGAGCGGATCGGCAGAGGCAGATGTGTCATCGTGGTGATCAGCGAAAAGTATCTGAAATCTGAAAACTGCATGTTTGAACTGCTCCGGATCGCTGAGAACGGCGACTTTTATGACCGCATTTTTCCGATTGTCCTGGAAGATGCCGGGATTTACAAACCAGTTGAACGTATCAAATATATAAGACATTGGGAAAAGCAGGCCAAAGAATTGGATGAGGCGATGAAAGGTGTATCTTCCGCAAATCTCCAGGGATTCCGGGAGGATATAGACCTGTACACCAAGATACGGCACACTATCGCCAAACTCACAGATATTCTTAAAGATATGAACACCCTGACACCTGAGATTCACAGCGAATCGGGTTTCGATGAACTGATCAGGACAATTGAGCGCAAGATTGCTGAATGATATTGATCTCAGGAGAGAGAGGAAGGACGAAGACGACTTCGATGAAGATACTGTCAGCCGACTGAACAAGCCGAAACTCCTACATACAACTATGGCTCTTTGCACATGAATTGATACTGAAATCAGGTATTAACCACCTGAAAATGCGATGCCTCAAAATAGTATCAAGTCATTTGCATTGCTCCATAACATTTAAATATAGTATGAGGATAGTAATTTATGAACTCTTTTCAGGAACATGACAAAAAAGAATTTTTTCAGCCTACGGTGAATGCCGTCAGCATAATGCTGGAATTGCCCGCTTCTATCTGGCTTGCTGATGAATCAGAAAAAGTTCTTCGGGCTGTGGCAGTTACCGAATTATTAGAGGGAAAACTCGGAAATGCGGAAATTCCGTTAGACTCTCAGAATGTGGGCGTGGAAGTATTCATGACCCGCCAGGTGGCAGTCATCGAAAGCATTGAATCCGAAAAGAACTGGCGGTTCAAAGATGAAGTCCTCAGCCTGGGATTAAAGTCGGCTGTCATAGCCCCTCTGCTGATTAAAACCCGGATAGCAGGTCTTCTTGTCGTCTATGTTCCTGAAGATAAGCCTTTAAGCCTTGAAAAGTTAAAACCGAAGGCCGAGGCTTCCGCTTCTCAGATAGCTGCCACACTTCGGCATGTTCAGGGGGTGGAAGCTTTAAACAATGTGGGCCGCCTGATCAATTCCCAAATACAAAATCCTCAACTTTTATTTAAAAATATAATGCAATCTGCCCAGCAGGTGTTAAATTGTGAACATGTCAGCTTTTTTTTAAAAGATCCGATAAGCGGCGATCTGGTTCTGGAAAAAAGTTCCACAGAACAACTCAGAAGAGATCGTTTCAAGTCGGGGGAAGGATTGGCCGGTCTGGTTGTTCAGACAGGTAAATCAATGCTTGTACCGGATGCATTAAAACACCCGCAGTATGTGCCGGGACTTTACCTTAAAGCAAAAGAACGGTCTATGCTGCTGTCACCCATCAAAACAGAAAACGAGGAAGTCATCGGGGTTATTTCTGCCGATATTGTCGGGTTAAACGGATTTGATCTTCAGGATTTGCTTTGGCTGGAAACGCTTACAAGACAGGCCACCACTGCTCTGCAAAACGCGGATTTGTACCAGAAAGAACGTGACAAAGCACAAGCGCTGACCAAATTGGGTGAAATATCTCATGATCTGCTCTCTATTGAATCATTGCCGGATACCAGCAGTGTACTGGAAAAGCGCGAGGAAATATTGCAGACGGTTGTCATGAAAGCAGTTGAAACCATGCCGGGTGAGTATAGCAGCTTACGGCTTATTGATCATGAAACTGGCGACCTTGTTTTAGAAGCTGTTTACGGATCGGATGAAGCAAAATCTCAAAAAGCCAAGCGGCTGAAAGCTGACGCGAGCAGTATCAATATGGGGTGACAGATGAGAAAACGTATCTTATTGAGCATTAAAATTTTCCTTTTTTGATTTTAAATTGTTGCAAAATTTAAAAATATGTATATAATATTTGGAATTGTTGCCTTGACGCTGTTTTAACATTTGGATTCAGTCATTTCAGGAGGCTGAATCTGTTTGTATCGGAAAAACATGTTTTTGATATTTCAAAAATTATTATCATGATAACAACAACGACTTCAAGTCGTTTTTTTGACAGTCAGACTGGTCATCGGGTAAAATGTCGAAAATTTCATCTTCATACTCTCATTTGCAACTGAAGTTTCAGGAACTGTTTGAAGAATACTTCGAACCTGTATTTTCTCCTCCGTCTGAAGATGATGTCAGACCGCCGTGCAATAATGGCATTGCGAAGAAAAGTGATCATAAGGGAATCACTGTTTCTCGTTCTCCGGCTGATGCGACAGATGCCCGGGTGTCTGATGAGGAAGAAAAGATGCGGCAGGAAGGAAGGGAAGTGAGGGATTTTCTCAGTACCGAATGCGGCTGTCGTCACAATTGTTCCTCACAGTTCACTGCGGAGGAGGTTGCCAGTGCCCGTGCGGACTATAAATCCATGTCGTGGCACGAGCAGAATATTTCTCTTCTCGGTGAACTGAGAACAATGCAACGCAATAAGCGCACATCCGCGGTGGAGGGCAGTCACAATAAGAGACGGAAAACGAGAGAACGGCAACGCTGGGATTATTATATCGGTGCCGAACGTCCGGTTTGCCGAAGAATGTTTCTTTTTTTTCACAATGAGGGCCTGAGACGTCTGCTTCGTCTCCGGAAATATCTGAGGGATGTCGGAACAGCCCCTCCTGTTCACGGAAATGTCGCAAGAAAACCCGGACACGCCTGCTCTTCGGAAGATAAGAACAATGTGACAACCTTCATAGTCAACTATGCCGCAGTTCACGGACTTCCCGATCCCGGCCGCGATCTCAGAACCGGTCAGGGGAATCTTAAGATTTTCCTGCCTTCGGTTCTCACATATGAATCTGTTCACCGAATCTATGAAAAAAGTATGTGTTCTCTCGGTCTGAGAGGACTTTCATACGACGGGTTCAGAAATCTGTGGCACCGCTCTGCTCCGCACATAGTGTTCATAAACCCGCGAAGTGACCTTTGCGCAACGTGCGAAAATCACAGAAAGGTGTTGCACAGAGCAGCAACAATGTCCGAAGAGGAGAAACTCCGATGTCTCCGGGAAGCCAGAAGACACCTTTTGGAAGCCAAAGCGGAGAGAGACTACTACCGCAAATCGATACGGATTTCCAAAAAAGCATACAGTGATTTAAATGAAAACCGGCATTATGTTCCGCATGTTCCGCACTCATGCAACTCTGCGGATATTATCATGCATTACTCCTGGGACTATGCTCAGGACATTCATTTTCCCTATGAGGATCAGCAGGTGGGAACCATTTATTTCAAAACACCCCGGAAAGCCAAACTCTTCGGTGTGTGTGCGGAGGGTATCCCGAAACAGGTGAACTATCTGACTGATGAGGATCAGCAGATCGGGAAAGGTGCAAACGCAGTCATTTCAATGCTTGATCATTTTTTTGCAGTCCACGGTGTCGGAGAAACGCATGCGAGGCTGACTGCGGACAACTGTGTCGGACAAAACAAAAATAACGCGATACTCCACTATCTTCTGTTCAGAACTCTGACAGGTCGGCACAGACATATCCGGCTGTCCTTCATGCTTGCCGGACACACGAAATTCGGACCTGACAGCTACTTCGGACTGATCAAACTCAGGTATCGACGATCCGAAGTTTATACTTATCGACAACTGGCTGATCTTATCAGCAATTCCACTTTGGGAGGTTATAACATCTGTCAGACTTATGAAAACGAACCCGGGGTGAGAAATTTTGAATGGCGCAGCTGGTCGGAGTGGCTCTCACAGTATTTTCACAATCTGCCGATGATCACGACCTGCCAGCATTTTTCTTTTGATCATGAACAGCCGGGACTCGTGGTTGCGAAAGATTCCGTCAACGGAGATGAAAAGACTTTTCAACTGCTGAAAAAACCAAATTTCAGGTTCGGCATGCGGAGTATTCCGTATCCGGAAATAATTGAGCCAAAAGGACTGTCAGCAGAACGCTCCTGGTATCTTTATGACAACATTCGTGAGCATATTCCTACAGAATATCAGGATGAGACATGCCCCCTTCCTTCGATTTCCAGACCTAAAAAATCCTGAAAACCGGGGAGGGATAATAGCGCTTTTTATATTTTTTTTATCAGATTTGATGAAAAACGAATGCTCAATAAGATACGTTTTGTCGTCTGAATCCCCATTTGTAATGCGGATGCGACAGGTATAGTATTTTGATGCCATTGATTAAGCCTTCTTCAATATTCTGGTTTTACAGGGTGTCCATAAGTTAGGGGAAAAATCGCTTCCCCCAACTTACAAATGCGCCCGATTTTACAAATTTCAGTTTGGCAGATCAATCATCCATTTTTCATGGTCACCAACAGGCAGACGATCTCCACCCCTGCGCTCATCATCTTTCAGACTCAGCACCCTTTTCAGATTATCGCTCAGATATTCAAAAACATCCCCCAAATCAGCGGTCAGCCATCGGAAACTCGGCTCGGCTGAAACCAATCCGGTGAGTTCAATCGAACTTACACCTTTTGGCACTTTAAACACAACACCAAATTGCACTGTCTGGGCTTTTTGCAAATCCGGCTTTTCAATGCGCCAGAAACACTCGGAATTCCCTTCGCCGGTGGCAGCAATATCGGTTTTGCCCAATTCAAAGGAATAATTGGGAACGGCAATAAACGCCTTGATTTCATTTTTATTTTCGATATTTGCCCTTATGCTTCCCGGCAAATTTTCAAGCATGGGCATATCAGACGGATTTATCCCGGCGGACCACCCCAGATTTCCGTTCAGCCCCAGACTCATCTGCCGCCCCAGCCGGAGCATCTCCCGCCATTCACTCTTGGGAAAAATGCTTTGCACAATCGGCTCATCACTGCCTTTGGGAGCAAAATCCAGTTCACACGCAATGCTTGTAAACTGCACATCGCGCCCGGGCTGCATGGATACGGCCAGTGTCATATAATAAAAGTCAAACCGGTCACGCATCTGCTGTTCATGAATGGGAGTGAGTTCGATTTCAATATCACCAAACAGTTCTTCTGTAAGATGAATCAGATTGTTATTGGGATTGCCAAAACTGACTTTGGTTTCACGCAAACTTTGAAGCGTCTTTCCCCCTCTGCCAAGTTTCATACCGCCGGCCAGTGTGCCCTCTTCGGAACTGACTTCCTCAAACAGATTATCCAATAGTTCACGGGCATCTTTTAAGTCCTGATCAGAAAGTTTGTCACTCATGGAATAAACTCCTAATGAATATTCGGTTCAGATGTTCTTAACATATTTTGATACCCCATCTCATAGGCAAAGGGAAAAGTCAATGGGGTAAAAAGAGTATTTTACAAGGGATGCAATCAAAGTCGCGTAGGGTGGGTGAAGCGAAGCGTAACCCACCATACCACCACCCGACATTCCGAATTCACAGATAGCTGACGGTTGCGGCAAGGTGGGTTTCGCTTCGCTCCACCCACTCTACAGCGACTGATAGATAAGACCGTGGCCGGTCAAGCAGACGGCTCCAGAAAACTCTTTCTCAGCCTCCCCAGAGACCGGATGGTGGCCAGTCCCGTTCAATATATCCCGCTCCCACGGTTTCATTCAGGATCGTCTGTGCCACTGAAACGACAGATTTGCCGGACAGAACAAACCGTTTTCGATGTTTTCCTATTCATAACCAGATACATATCATAAGTCAAGCAAAATCATACCAGCCTTTCCGAAACATATCCCCGATTTTTAGGGCCGCACCGCCTAAAGGCGGAACTACGAACGTAATCCGCTTGACATTGATTGGAGGGTTAAGCATTTTTTGAAGGCTGACACATTTCCTGAATCAGGTTCAATGTTTTGTAACATTCTTAGGGACAGATGACAGAACTGAATCGGGTGTGAAAATTAACTTAATTCATAAACCTGTGTCACAAGCGGATGAAAAAGTCAATGGGAACTGAAATATTATCCTGAAGGTCAGCCTGGAAAATCGGACAAATCAGACAGGCTCTGTCAAATAATATACGGAAACGACGGCTTTTTGAAAAAATTTGGTCTCCGGACTAATAATTTCTTTACATTATATCCCTCTGTATGATAATGTGAAAGACTCATTAACGGAGCATGTTCAGGTGCGGGTTTAAGTAGCAAGTGCAAGAAAAGGCGTCCGAACTGGGGTATGAGTTTCGTGTGCCCGGAATCCCGAACACAAACCCCGCGCCGGCGTGGAACAGGTTGTGGTCGATTATCTGGAAGGCAGGGGCGAAATTGAGGATATCGAACATGCCGGCGGGGAAATCCTTTATCCGAAAAGATAAATACCAGGCAAGGGAAATGGGAGAAATCGGCCTGCTCCATACCGGCTCGGAAGACCTGAGCGCGTCCGAAGAGAACATCACCCATGAAATCGATGCCATCCGCTTTTTCCGTGCCATTCGGCTGACCCCTGACTGTCTTTCCTGTCACGGAGAGCCAAAGGGGATCCGGACGGGCTCGGTTTTGAAAAAGAGGGTTGGAAAGCCGGGGAGGTGCATGGCGCATTCGAGATCATCAGCCCGCTCGCCGAGATGCGGAAGGAGATGGGCGATGCGCGCCGCGACAATCTGCTGGTTGCGTTCATGCTCTTTGTCATCGCGGGCGGAATATTCTATTTCTACTTACGCAGCGTCATCGTAAATCCGATTCGGAAGATCATTGAATTCGGAAGAAAACTGGGAAAAGGCGATTTCAGTTCCGAGCTTCGGATTGAAAGGGACGATGAGATCGGAACAATGGCGGAAAATCTGAACGCATCCGCGAACAATCTGAGAGAGATGATTGAAAGGCTTTCCGAGACCACCGACATGCTTTCCGATTCATCAGGGGATCTGGCCTCAGTCTCCACAGAAACGGCATCCTCGGCAGAGCATATGAATGCGCGGTCCGACACCACGGCGTCTGTTGCGGAAACAGTCAGCGTCAGTGTGGCCGGCGTGGCTTCTGCCGCGAAACAGTCCAGCACATCGGTCTCCAGCATCGCCGCCGTGACCGAAGAGATGTTTTTTTTTCGTGTGTTTCGTGGTTTGTGAGGGGCTATCCACGAAAAACACGAAAGAAACGAAGGCATCCTTCATAAAAGCCGAAAGTGGTTTACACTTTTTCCAACCGGCATTTCATATCTCACACAAAGGCACAAAGGTCACAAAGGACAAAAAAAGAATTCACCTGACACCCGAAAGTGTAAACCGACAAATGAAGGATGCCGAAACGAAAGATATTTTTTTTCGTGTGTTTCGTGGTTTGTGAGGGGCTATCCACGAAAGACACGAAAGAGACGAAAGATGTTTTTTCGTGTGTTTCGTGGTTTGAGAGGGGCTATCCACGAAAAACACGAAAGAAACGAAAGATATTTTTTTTTCGTGTATTTCGTGTGTTTCGTGGTTTGTGAGGGGCTATCCACGAAAAACACGAAAGAGACGAAAGATATTTTCTGATTATAACGGTTTTTGGGGAGGCCGGGAATTAGGAGGATATTCCCGGGTCAGATATGACAGCGGATTCCGGGATATTCCCGGATCGGATATGACAGCGGATTCCGGAGATTAAACGGACATATCCGTTTCATCCTCCCATCCGTTGTCATATTCCCGGGCCTCCCCAAAATCCGTTATAATCAGGATATTTTTTTTCGTGTGTTTCGTAAAATGGTAAAAACCGGATGACGACGGACAACAAACAACGGACAACAAACAAATGGAAGCAATCATTTTCATCGGCATACAGGCGACCGGAAAATCAACTTTTTACAAAGAGAAGTTTTTCAGAACGCATGTCAGAATAAATCTTGATATGCTGAAAACAAGGCATCGTGAAAAATTATTGCTTGAAGCGTGTCTTCAGATGAGACAGTCCTTTGTGGTGGATAATACAAATCCTGCCCGTGCTGACAGAGACAGATATATCAAACCGGCCAAGGAAGCGGGGTTTTATGTGAAAGGTTATTATTTCAAATCGGATATTTCCTCATCACTGCGCAGAAACAGTAGCCGGCATGGAGATGAACGAATACCGGAAAAGGGAATAAAAGCAACGTATTCCCGCCTGGAACTGCCTTCTTATGATGAAGGGTTTGATGAGCTTTATTATGTCACAACAGGCAGTAAAAATAATTTTAAGGTTAGGAGATGGAGGGCTGAATGAAGTTTGATGAATTAGACAAAAGGATGAGGGTATTTGAGACGTCACACGACTATTGTGTTCTTCCCGGTCTGTATATCGTGGCACGAATTGACGGCAGATGCTTTACCCGTCTGACAAAAGAGGTTCACAAATTCAAATCGCCTTATGACCCTGTTTTTCGTGATTACATGGTTGAAACGACCAAGCATCTGATGACCTGCGGCTTCAGAATCGTTTACGGATATACGCAGAGCGATGAAATATCTCTCCTGTTTCATCCCGGAGAGAATTCATTTCAAAGAAAATTACGGAAGCTCAATTCAGTGTTGGCGGGCGAGGCAAGCGCAAAATTTTCACTTCTTCTGGGCGATATCGGCACTTTTGATTGCAGAATAAGTCAGTTGCCCACGGATGAACTGGTTATCGATTATTTCCGATGGCGGAATGAGGATGCACACAGGAATGCCTTGAATTCTCATGCTTACTGGGCTTTGCGAAAATCCGGAAAGAGACCGGCCGAAGCAAGTGAATTTCTGCTGAATATGTCCGTTGCTGACAAAAATGAACTGCTGTTCCAGAAAGGTATAAATTTTAACACTCTGCCAAACTGGCAAAAGAGAGGCGTCGGAATATACTGGGAAACTTATGAAAAAGAAGGTTATAATCCGGTAACTTGTGAATCTGTGACTGCAATTCGTAATCGGCTGAAAGTTGATTTGGAACTTCCGATGAAAGATGCTTACGGTGAATTTATCCGAAAGATATCGCGATAGTTCCAAATTTCTGGTGAGACCGTCGATTTTTTCTGAAAAAATAGTTTGACAAAGATTGGATGATCCATTATAGTCGCAGATTGTCTGACAACAGAACTGAAAGATAGCTGTAAAACAAAGGAAAGGAAGAGTATTATGACAGGTTATCTGTTGCTTAAAGTAGTGGAAGTGGTGGCCGCGGTTGCTGTTCCCACCCTGACTTTTATGGGAACTAGGTATCTGAACAGAAAATGGAAACTTGATGTTTCCCAGAAAGAGCAGGAACAGATTGCATCGCTGTCTCGGGAAGCGGTTATGGCGGCTTCGCAAAAGTACAGACATTCTGAAAAGGGAGAGGATACAAGCAAGAAAAAACTGGACGAAGCTACAGGCTATCTTATGAAAAGGGCAGCCAAAATAGGCATAAAAATCACTAAGGAGATAGCCACTGGGAGCATTGAAGCTGCCCTCAGCAAACGTAAACAAGAACGCGGCAAACCCCGACTCGGGACCGGCGGTGATGTTCATGAAAAGGAAGTTATACAGCGGAGCCGCTGGGCTGTCGGGCTTAAAGCAGCCATGGAATTTCAGGGGAAAAGCATTGATGAGTTGTCGCCCTTTCTTGACGTGTCTCCTGATACGATAAAGGAATGGGTTGAGGAGAATCGTCCCGTGTCATACCAAGAGCAACTGGTTATTGCGAGCTGGCTGGGCATGCCGGTCCGGAATCTGTTCACCGACATGACGCCCCAGAGAGAGACGGTTTGGTTAGGTGTTCCGGTCGGCGAGAAGAAAAAGAAGGACGAAGAGGAGCCGGGGACTTTTCCTCAGAATTTTTATTCTTAATTTTGTGTTTTGTTGTTTTGTGTTTTGTTGTTTTGTGTTTTGTTATTTTGTTATTTTGTGTTTTGTGCAGAACACCAATCAATTAAACTGATTATAACGGATTTTGGGGAGGCCCGGGAATATGACAACGGATAGAAGGATTAAACGGATATGTCCGCTTAATCCCCCGCTGATCCGGGAATATCCGTTTCATCCCCGGAATCCGCTGTCATGTCTGATCCGGGAATATCCGTTTCATCCCGAAATCCGTTGTCATATTCCCGGGCCTCCCAAAATCCGTTATAATCAGCAATTAAACACCAAACACTAAATAACCAAATAACCAAACACCAAACACCAAATACTAAATAACCAAACCAAACACGAAGGAACCAATATGAATTTTGCTTTATCAAAAGAGCTTGAAATGATAAGAAAAGCGGTCCGGGAGTTCGCTAACAAAAAAATCGCCCCTTTTGCAGATGAATGGGATAAGAACCATTATTTCCCGTACAAGGAAGCCGTCAAACCGATGGCGGAGCAGGGGTTCTTCGGGACGGTTATCCCTGAGGAATACGACGGGGATGATGTGGGCTGGCTGGCTTCCATGATCGTGACAGAGGAGATCGCAAGGGCTTCGAGTTCTCTCAGGGTTCAGATCAATATGCAGACCCTCGGATGCGCTTACACCATATACAGATATGGTAGCGAATCGCTAAAGAAAAAATATATATCCAAGCTGGTCAACGCCGAGTATATCGGCGGATTCGGGATCACGGAGCCGGATGCGGGGTCTGATGTGATGTCCATGACGTCAGCAGCGGAAGACAAGGGGGATCACTGGCTTCTGAACGGCTCCAAAACCTGGATTTCCAACGCGGATGTGGCGGATGTGGTCATCTATTATGCTTATACCGACCGAGCCAGGGGATCAAAGGGACTTTCAGCCTTTGTTGTGGAACTGAAAAGTTTCAACGGCGTTAAGACAACAAAGCTGGAAAAGATGGGATCCCATTCTTCTCCCACCGGCGAGATATTTCTCAGTGATACCAGAGTCCCAAAGGAGAATATTCTCGGAAATCCCGGGGACGGTGCAAGGATTGTGTTCAGTTCCCTGAATCAGACCCGTCTCTCCGCAGCGGCCGGGGCCGTGGGTGTTGCACAGGCGTGTTTGGACGCCGTGATAAAATATTGCAAGGAAAGAAAGCAGTTCGGAAAGCCGATCGGCGAGTTCCAGATGAACCAGGACATGGTGGCACAGATGTCCGCGGAGATCGAGGCGGCCCGGCTTCTGGTCTATAAAGCCGCGTGGGTCAAAGATCAGGGGAAACTGAACAACGGTCTTGACGTGGCCCAGGCAAAGTATTTTGCAGGCGAGGTCGTGACCAAATGCGCCAACTACGCGATGCGGATTCTTGGCGCGTACGGCTACTCCACGGAATATCCGGTCGCCCGTTACTACCGGGACACTCCCACCTATACCATGGTGGAAGGATCGGCCAATATCTGCAAATGGATCATCGCCTTGGATCAACTGGGAATTCGGAAGGCGAATCGGTAGCACCTGTTTTGTGATGCAGTTTCCGAAAACTGACAACAGACAAGGAGTCTGACTTGATGAAAGAGACAAATGAACAACTCGGGTCGTTATACAAAATGTTCGATCAATACACTCTCGACGAACTGGCAAAAATCTGTTCAAAACTTAACACCCTGTTGAAGAAGGCGGGAATCAAACCGGATAAAACGCCCACTCGGAAGGCTGACCGCGTCAATTGGATGGGGACTTATCTCAAAGACGGCGAAGTTCTGGAATATCTGTATCATGAACATCTGAGCGATCTGGAACGGTCGGCTGTTCAGGAGGCGGTCCATGATGAATATGCTCGTCTGGACAGAGACCTTTTTGAAGCGAAATATGGGGATGTACCCACCACCACGTTTTCAAGTTATGCTTACGGATATTACGGTATGGACAAAAAGAAAGCGTCGTTTCCGCTGCTTATTTTCTTTTTAAATGGCGAGATGATGCCAAAGGACATGCAGAGACATTTAAAAGCATTCGTTCCGAAACCTCCGGATGTTGAAGCACCTTCGGTGGATCAACTGCCTGAGAGCGTCGAACTCAGATTTTACGGGGAGAATAAAACCGTTCCGCTGGTCCGGCATTCGACCGAGCAGGCCGCCATAAATGATCTGACAGCCCTTTTGCAACTGGTCGATATGGGAAAGGTGAGTGTGAGCGCCAAAACCGGAAAGCCGACGAAATCCTGTATAAAAGCCTTATGGAAAATCCTTTCCAACGGAGATTTTTATCCCGAAGACCTGGAAGCGCCTGATAAATATGACGTCCAGATGGGAGACGCAGGTATTCGGCCCTTTGCCTGGGTGATGCTTTTGCAGGCGGCCAATCTGGCAAAGATCAGCGGGACCAAACTGGAACTCAGCCGCACCGGACGGACGGCCATGCAGAAACCCGCGCACGATATTCTTGCAAAGTTGTGGGAACGATGGATCAAAACCAAAATCCTCCATGAAATGAGCAGGATTGATATGATCAAAGGACAGAAATCGAGGAGACGCCCCCTGTTTGCCGCTGAAAACGGTCGTGAGAAGATTGCCGACGCGCTCTCTGAACTGAATGAGGGCGAGTGGATAAAAATCGCGGATTTCTTCAATTTTCTGATCGCCAAGGGACACCGGTTCAACATTGTTCGGGATGACTGGAGTCTGTATATCGGAGATGCGAATCACGGAAGCCTCGGATATGATCATGTCACATGGGAGCATATCAACGGACGCTTTGCCCGGGCTTTTCTGCTCGAATATGCTGCGACTCTCGGCCTGATAGATGTCGCCCTTGTTCAGCCGTGGGGTGCCGTGACGGATCATGAGTCTCTCTGGGGAGCGGATGACTATTACTGCCTGAGCCGGTATGACGGCCTCCGCGCACTGCGGCTCAATTCCCTGGGCGCTTGGATTCTCGGCCAGAAAGAGGCATATACTCCTGTGTTCCATGATGAGCCTTCCCTGCGAATCCTGCCTAATCTGGAGATCACGTCCACGGCATCCCGGGGAACTGTGTCCGATGAACTCTTTTTGGATCGTTTCTGCGAACGAACTTCGGAAAGGGTCTGGCGGATGAGTCTTCCGAAACTCCTTCAGGCGGTGGAAGAAGGGGTGGAACTGACAACGATCGCTGACTTTCTCAGAGACCGCAACCCGGGCAAGCTGCCCCAGCCCGTGCAGGTTTTCCTCGATGACGCCTCGGACCGCGTCGGCAGAGTGCAGGATATGGGAGAAGCCCGCCTTGTGAAATGCACAGGCAAATCTCTCGCCCGACTGATCGCCAATGATACCAGCCTGAAAAAACTCTGCATCCGGGCAGGAGAGAATTATCTGGTCGTTCCAAAAGAAAAGGAGAAACCGTTCAGGACGGCGCTGCGGAAGTTGGGCTATGTTCTGAATATGCAGGGCGGATGAGGTCTTTCAAGTTCGTAGTTCCGCCTTTAGGCGGTGCGGTGCGGCACCGCCTAAAGGCGGAACTACGAACTTTCATTTTTGCACTTTCAAGTTCGTAGTTCCGCCTTTAGGCGGTGCGGTGCGGCACCGCCTAAAGGCGGAACTACGAACTTTTATTTTTGCACTCCGGAGTTGTTCGCATATTTTTTCACAATCTCCAAAATTGTTTGGGATTCAATCGGTTTGGAGATGTACCCATTCATTCCTGCCTCGATAAAATGTTTCTGATCTTCCTCCGCCGTGTGAGCGGACATGGCAATGACCGGAATATGGTGATTCAGTACGTCGGACCGGGTGTCCCGGATGATCCTTGTCGCTTCAACCCCGTTCATTTTAGGCATTTCAATATCCATCAGGACAATATCATAAGGTTTCGATTCAAGCGATCTGATTGCCTCCCTGCCGTTGCTGGCGGTATCGGCCTGAAAACCCAGATTCCTCAGAATCAGAAAAAGCATTTGCCGGTTGAGCGGTTCATCTTCAACAATAAGTATGCGGATCCCGGATTTTGTCTCTCCGGAAAGGAAAGAATCTTCAGGGGCGGATTCAGAAGATAATACCGATGTGCCTGCCGGGATATCAGGAATTCCTTCCCTGGTATGATCCCTCTCCCTTTTCGGCAGACTGAAGGAGAATGTTGTCCCTTTTCCGAGTTCGCTTTCAACCCGGATTTCTCCGTTATTCTTTTCCACAAATTCTTTGCACAGCATCAGCCCCAGGCCTGTCCCCTCTTCACCAGCGGTTCCCGGTCTTTTGTACGATTCGTCAATTCTGAACAGTTTCTGAATATCCTTTTCGCTGATACCCTCGCCTGTGTCAGAGACAGAGATTTTCACATTCTCCCCGTCGTTTTCCGCGGTTATCCGGACTTCTCCGCCCTCATAAGTAAATTTTATGGCATTGGAAATGAGATTGCGGAAAATGGCGTCTGTCATGTTCGGATCGGCACAGATGTATGTTTTCGGTTCTATCGAATGAGACAGGTTAATCTTTTTCTGACTCGCGTTCTCTTTGAAAAGGCTGATATTCTCCGAAACAGGTTTGTGGAGATCAATGATGTTCGGTCGGAATTCCATGGTTCCTCTCTGAATTCTGGCCCAGTTCAGCAGATTTTCCAGCAGATTAAACGTCTTTTGCGCGGTTTCATATATGCTTTGTGAAAATAATTCCAGTTCCTCTTTCTCGTAAATATTTAATGATTCGGCCATTATTCTGGAGATGCTGAGGATTCCGCCAAAGGCATTCCTCAGGTCGTGGGCAATGATTGAAAAGAACTTATCCTTCATGGCGTTCAGTTCGGAGAGTTGTTTCTTCTGACGCTGGATGGTCAGGTGCGTTGTGACACGGGCCAAAACCTCTTCATGCTGAAACGGCTTGGTAATGAAATCGACCGCGCCCACTTTGAATCCTCTGACCTTGTCATAAGTTTCAACGAGCGCCGTAATAAAAATAACCGGAATATCCTTCGTGTTCTTGTCTTCCTTCAACTGACGGCATGTCTCATAGCCGTCAATTCCGGGCATGATTATATCCAAAAGGATAAGATCAGGCCGGACAAACTTAAGTTGCCGAATCGCCCGGTCGCCGCTTCGCGCAACCAGTGTTTTATAGCCCGATTTATTTAAGTAATCAATAAGAACCTGCAAATTCGACAGGTTATCATCAACCAGCAGAATCGTTCCTTTGTTCGGTTTTTCATTAGACATTCTCTTCCTCCTTCACATAAAATTGTTCGATAAATTCCTGAATTTCGTCGATCAGAAACTCTTTCGCAAGTCCGGAAATTTTTTCTTCGAATGGTATCATCTCGGGATCGGATGCTCTGATCGCCTCTGTCTGCTCCTGAATACCGAAGATATCGCCTTTCATGGCCATATTTAAAAGCAGATCAAGCTCTTCCTTTTCCGGCGGGATGATTATTTCTTCCTCTTCTTCTTCTTCTGGCTGTATATCGGTCTCCTGATTTTCACTTTCATCTTCGTAAATCCACTCTAATTTCAGATAGGACTGCAATCGTTCCAAAAGCACCTCTTTATGAAGGGGCATGGAGAAAAAATCATCACAGCCGATCATCAGACCCGCATCCTTTGTCCGGATGGATATTTCTTTTGAAATCGCAATGATTGGCAAATTCTCGAGCCTGGGCGTTTTTCGGATTTCTTTTATCACTTCGAAACCGTTCATCAGCGGCATCAGCAGTTCCAGCAGAATCAGATCCGGACAGAATTTTATTGTCTTATCCAACGCATCGCGTCCGTCAGAGGCTTCGATGATCTCAAAGCCCAGGGGCAAAATCATATCTTTTAATACCGTTCGGTTCCTCTCAAGACTGTCTGCGATTAAAATCCTGGGCTTATCCCCTTTGAAACCGACGGCGTCTTTCAGTTCTTTTGCTTTACCAACGGCAGGAGCGCATGAAACTTCGGGCAGATCAGCACAGAAGCAGAAAGTGCTGCCCATGCCTGTCGCGCTCTTCACATATAATTCACTTCCCATCAGAGAGAGTAGCCGATGAGAGATGGTCAGGCCCAAGCCGGTTCCTTCGGTTTGCACTTTGTTTAACTGGCAAAACGGCAGGAAGATATCTCCCATGTTATTGTTCGGGATGCCGATCCCCATATCTTCCACTTCAAAACTGATTCTTCGTGTTCCGATATCAGGAGGAGATTCCGGGTACACCCTGAAAACAATGCTGTCTCTGTTGCTGAACTTGACCGCGTTGCCGAGCAGATTTAACAGTATCTGACGGAGCCGTCTGGTATCGCCATGCAGACCCGTTGGCAGATCAGGAGCAAATTCGCAGTCGAAAACAATCCCTTTTTCCCAGGCCCAGGTCTCTGTAATCTCTTTAATATTTTTAAGAAAACCGGGCAGGTGAAAATCTCTCGGTTCCAATTCCAGCTTTCCGGCCTCAATTCCGGAAAAATCCAGAACATCATTGATCATTGTCAGCAAATGCTCGCTGCTGCGGTGGATGGAACTGACAGCGTATCTGTGACCCTCTGACAGATTTTTATCCCGTTTGAACATCTGGGTATATCCCATAATGATGTTGAGCGGCGTGCGGAATTCATGGCCCATGTTGGACAGAAATTCGGTCTTTGCCCGGTTTGCAGCCTCGGCCGCCTCTTTTGCCTTGTGAAGTTTGCTTTCACTCTCCCGGAGCGATTCTTCGCTCTGCTTCAGTTTTCTGAACAGAAGGCTGTATGGCCGCACCAGACCGGTCACAATAATTGCTTTGTAGATCAGATAAAAGGAGATGAGTTTGAAATAGTGACCGATCAGATTGAAAATGTCATAAACGCTTAGGTATAATGTGAAAGTCAGTTCCGAGACGATGGTAAAAGAGACGGATGCGACCATCAGCTTGAACACGACAGCGTCGAATTCCCCGCGTTTTCGGAACATAAGCGCAATGGTTCCTCCGAGAATCAGACAAATGACATATTCGCTGACTTTCTTGAACAGGGTCAGCCCCTCTCCTTCAATAAAACAATTCGGGAAAATATGCCAGTGAAATACGGAGAGCAGCAGAAGAGCGGCAGTTCCGGTGCAACTGTAAAACAGAGCTTTGATCTTTATATTCCGATCCGTGAAAAAAAGGGCGATGAAAAGGGATATGCTCTCCATATACCTTGCACAAATCCATAACTGAGTGGACAAGTCGGCCTCGTTGTAGCCCGAGAATATTCCCATACCTTTGTAAGCCAGCGTATGAAGAAGATCTATGCCGGCGACGAACAGATACGCGACAGCCAGAAAGCGGAGATAATTGTTGTCCATAAACCCGCGAGTATTCCATGCGATCATGAAGATTGCACAGGCCACGACAATGCTGAACAGTTCAGCAAAGCTGTGAAAAAGAAGAAAACTGTAAAGGTTGGCAAGGTGCAACCCGAACAGAATCAGAACCCCGAATGTAACCGTACTATATTTCATGGTTTTGTGTTTGGTTGTTTTGTGTTTTGTTGTTTAGTGTTTGGTGTTTGGTGTTTGGTGTTTGGTGTTTGGTGTTTGGTCTCCGAGTCTGTGCGAAACACAAAACACTAAACACCAAACACTAAACAACAAACACCAAAACACCAAAAATTACATAAATTGCTCGATGAAATCCTGAATTTCGTCTATCAGAAGTTCTTTTGCAAACTGACGAATTTTTTCTCCGAACGGTATCAGTTCGGGGTCTGACGCATCAAGTTCTTTCATCCGTTCCTGAACGCCCGTCACATCTCCGCACATCGCGAGTCTGAAAATCTCGTCAAGCGATTCTTTCGGCGGCGGAATGACGGGGACATCCGCCGGCACCTTTGGTGTATCATTTTGGGATTCGTAAATCCATTCCAAATTCATAAGACTTTTGAGTAATCCCATCAGTTCTTCCAGATCAACAGGTTTGGCAATATAATCGTCACAACCGGCTGCCAGGCTTGCCTCCCGTGTCTGTCTGAATACGGTCGCGGAAACGGCAATCACAGGCACATCTTTCAATTCAGGTATTTCCCGTATGGTCATGGTCGCTTCAAACCCGTCTGATTCGGGCATCATCAGATCCATTAAAATCAGGTCGGGTCTGAATTCCAAAGCCTTGTTCACCGCGTCTTTACCGTTAACGGCTTCAATGACTTCAAAGCCTGAAGATAAGAGAATATCCTTCAGAATCATACGGCTCTGATCGAGATCTTCTGCAATCAGAATTTTTCGTCTGTCCCCTTTATATCCGACAATATGCCGCTTTTCAACCTTGATCGTCTCTGTGTCCCATTTGACTTCGGGCAGGTCCGCATCAAACCGGAAGACGCTGCCCTGCCCCACCGTGCTTTTCACATACAGCACGCTGCCCATCATGCGGACGAGTTTCCGGCTGATAGACAGGCCCAGACCGCTTCCTTCATTATGGGTCTGCGTATTGCCCGCCTGACGAAACGGCAGGAATATCTCTTTTAATTTTTCTTTCGGAATGCCGATACCGGTATCTTCCACCTGAAAACGGATTTGGTTTGTCTGTTGTCTGTTGTCCGTGGTCCGTTGTCTGTTGTCCGTGGTCCGTGGTCCGTGGTCCGTGGTCTGTGGTCCGTTGTTCTCTGCCACGGACGACTGACTACGGACGACTGACAACGGACGACTGACACTGAAAACAACCCTGCCTTTTTCGGTAAACTTGACCGCGTTACTGAGCAGGTTCAGCAGAACCTGGCGCAGGCGTTTCTCATCGGCAAAAACGCCTTTGGGCAAATCAGAGGCTGGTTTGTAGATAAGCGATATTCCTTTCTCCATGGCTCGGACTTGTGTAATTTGTACAATATTACTGAGAAACTCGTGCAGATGAAGTTCTGTTTTCATCAGTTCCATCTGCCGCGCCTCGATTTTGGAGAGATCCAGAATATCAGTGATCAGCATCAGCAAATGCTCGCCGCTACGGTGGATGATATCAATGGCTTTCAACTGTTTATCCGTAAGGGTATTGTCCCGTCTGAGAAACTGAGTATATCCCAAAATGCCGTTGAGGGGTGTGCGGAATTCGTGGCTCATGTTGGCAAGGAATTCGCTTTTCGCCTGATTTGCAGATTCGGCGGCATTTTTTGCTTCCTGTACTTCGTTCTGGGTCTGTCTCAGTTCGGAAATATCTCTTCCCACCGCCTGATATTCAACGATTCGGGACTGATCCTTCAAAATTGCCCGATTGGTCCACTGAAGCCAGCGAATTCTGCTATCGGGCATAATGACGCGGTGTTTTATCGTGACAACAGGATTTTCAGGAGTCAGTGATCCGATCATCTCCTCTATAATTTTATGATCTTCCTTTGGAATCAGGGGAAGAAACGGTTTTCCGATCAGTTCTTCAGACCGCTTTTCAAAATAGCGGCAATACGCCTCATTGACAAAGGTCAGCGTTCCATCGGAAAGATATCGGCAGATCAGTTCCGTCTGATCCTCAACAATGGCCCGATAGCGGGCTTCGTTTTCCCGCAGGGCCTCCTCTGTATGCTTACGGTCGTCGATGTCTGTCCAATAGCCGATGATTTCCGAGGGGTTCCCTTGGGTGTCGGTCATCAGTCTCAGTTCATCCCGCATCCATCGATATGTGCCGTTTTTATGCTGAAAACGATATTCATAGAAATGATGTCCTTTTTCAGGGAGTTGCGCTAATCCCGAGAATACGCGAGGCGCATCCTCCGGATGGATATGATCGGCCCAGAAGCTTGAATTGTCAATGAATTCATGCGGCTCGTATCCGAGCTGTTTTCTGACGCTTTCCGTCATAAAGGTGGCCGGGTAATCTCCATAAGGCTTGCATGTATAGATGACTACCGGTACGGAAGCGAGCAGATATTGTACCCGGGCCTCTGTCTCAGTAAGGGTCTTTTCCATTTCCTTACGCAACGAGATATCCTGTATCATTCCGAGAAGAAATTCCGGTTCACCATCGGTCTCCGAAATGATGTTGGACACGGTGAGACGGGTCCAGATAATGCTCCCGTCTTTACGAAAATATCGTTTCTCCATCTGAAAGGTATCACATCTCCCGTCCATCTTTTTATAATGCCCCAGGTTTTTTTTATCGTCATCTGGATGACTGATATCTCTGACATTTTTTCCGATCAGCTCTTCCCTGCGATACCCCAGCATCTCCTGAATTGCAGGGTTACAGTCCAGGATATTCCGATTCATATCCCCGATGATTATGCCGATAGGATTCTGTTTGAAGATGGCGCTAAAATATTTTCCACTTTCCCGCAGGGCCGCTTCCGATCTCCGGAGTTTTTCCCGGGTCTCTTTATATTTGGTGATATTGTAAGCAAACGCTGAAACTGCTGACACATTCCCTGATTCATCGAAAACAGGATTGTATGAATTGTCCCAATAATCGCCGTTGTCTTTGTCTTCAAAGCGCAAAGGCTTTCCGGTTTGAACGATTTTCTGAACAAACTTGTTTCTGAATTTTGCTGTGTCAGGCGGGAAAAGGTCGCTGATATGCAGCCCTCCGACTTCATTCATCTCTTTACCGAACTTCTGAGTTAAGGCCGTGTTTGCCGTAAGAATGGTGCCGTCCGTATCGAGCACCACAGCCAAATCACTGGAAGAATTCATGATCGGCAATGCAGCAGCCTCGCTTTTCCGCAGATTTTCTTCTGAAACTTTTTGTTTTGTCCGGTCTCGGGCCAGTCGTTCCGCAATTTCCAATCGAATTTCCAAAAGCCTTGTATCGGCCGGTTTTGTCAAATAATCGTCCGCGCCGGCGTCAAGGGATTTTTTTATATTTTCAGGATCGGGGGAACCTGTAATCACCAGAATGAAGCAGTATTTTCCCCGGGGCAGTGCGCGGACGCGGCGGCAAAATTCCAGGCCATCCATACCCGGCAGACCGATATCCGCAATAATTAACGGATAAAATATTTTCTGACACGATTCTAACGCGGACTCCGCACTGATACAGGCCATGACCTCATGCCCGCGTTCACGAACCACCGTCGCAAATAAAAGCGTGTCAATTGAATTGTCTTCTACGATAAGGACTTTCATTATTATGGAATCTCCAGACAGATTCAGGATATTTTCCGATTTTTCGGAGTTTCAGAAACTTCTGAGGATGAACTTACAAGTTGACATACTAACGGCATCCGCATATCAACACAGCATGTCATTCCGGGCAAAATTGAAAAAATGGGACATTTTTTCAATTTTGACCCGGAATCCACTGATGCCATCACAGATCAGAAATCAGCAACCTGTCATTCCGGGCAAACCAGCAGCCTGTCATTCCGGGCAAAAATGGGACATTTTTTCAACACAGCATGTCATTCCGGGCAAAAATGAAAAAATGGGACATTTTTTCAATTTTGACCCGGAATCCACTGATGCCATCACAGATCAGAAATCATCAACCTGTCAAACCAGCAGCCTGTCATTCCGGGCAAAAATGAAAAAATGGGACATTTTTTCAAATTTGACCCGGAATCCCCTGATGCCATCACAGATCAGAAATCAGCAACCTGTCATTCCGGGCAAATTGACCCGGAATCCCCCGATACCATCACAGATCAGAAATCAGCAACCTGTCATTCCGGGCAAATTTGAAAAAATCATCAACCTGTCATTCCGGGCAAAAATGAAAAAATGGGACATTTTTTCAACACAGCATGTCATTCCGGGCAAAAATGAAAAAATGGGACATTTTTTCAATTTTGACCCGGAATCCACTGATGCCGTCACAGATCAGAAATCAGCAACCTGTCATTCCGGCAAACCAGCAGCATGTCATTCCGGGCAAAAATGGGACATTTTTTCAACACAGCCTGTCATTCCGGGCAAAAATGAAAAAATGGGACATTTTTTCAATTTTGACCCGGAATCCACTGATGCCATCACAGATCAGAAACCAGCAACCTGTCATTCCGGCAAACCAGCAGCCTGTCATTCCGGGCAAAAATGAAAAAATGGGACATTTTTTCAATTCTGACCCGGAATCCACTGATGCCATCACAGATCAGAAATCATCAACCTGTCATTCCGGGCAAACCAGCAGCCTGTCATTCCGGGCAAAAATGAAAAAATGGGACATTTTTTAAACACAGCCTGTCATTCCGGGCAAAAATGAAAAAATGGGACATTTTTTCAATTTTGACCCGGAATCCACTGATACCATCACAGATCAGAAATCATCAACCTGTCATTCCGGGCAAAAATGAAAAAATGGGACATTTTTTCAACACAGCCTGTCATTCCGGGCAAAAATGAAAAAATGGGACATTTTTTCAACACAGCCTGTCATTCCGGGCAAAAATGAAAAAATGGGACATTTTTTCAATTTTGACCCGGAATCCACTGGCATAAAGACATATCAAAAATTATGGGCAGCCAGAAAATTTCCAATTTACTGACATTAACACATTGCACCTTTTTAGGCAACACCTGTTACTTCAATTTAACAATTTAACCTTGATACTTTACAAAATTAATGATACTTGAATCATGGATTGTGAATCTACACGGATTATGGTTTAAAAAGGATTATGCGTGCTCTTCGGAAGTAATCCTTTCTTACCCATAATCCGTGTAGATGAAGTAATCCGTGTAGATGTAAGGTCAAACACCGGAAGGAAAAAAGATAATGCCCGAACTGAATATCGCATTTTCGTCATGCCCCAATGACACATTTATATTTCACGCAATGCTCCATCAATGTGTGGAGACCGGATCGCTGCGTTTCACGCCTTATATCAGCGACGTGGAGGAGTTGAACAGAAAGGCGTTTTCAGAAACCTTTCATATCACCAAACTCTCTTTTTACGCGTATCTGCATCTCAAAACGCGTTACGATCTGCTCGATTCAGGTTCAGCGCTCGGGTACGGTTGCGGCCCGATGCTCGTGGCAAAATCGCCCCCGAAATCCTGGGCGGATGCCAAAATAGCCATACCCGGAGAATATACCACCGCGCACCTGCTTCTCAAATTGTGGCGTCCTGAAATCCGTCATACAGAAGCTGTCCGATTCGATTATATTCTGCCGGGAGTCGCCTCCGGGAAATATGATGCCGGTCTCATTATCCACGAAGGCCGGTTTGTTTATCCTGAGTACAACTGCATAAAGATCGTGGATCTCGGAGAATGGTGGGAAGCGGAGACCCGTCTCCCGATCCCCCTGGGATGTATCGCAATAAGGAGAGACCCGCGGACAATACAATACAAGCGCGATCTCGAATCCGTGCTGAGGGCCTCGGTCGCCTATGCTTTTGAGAATCCGGATGCGTCAGCCGAATTTGTGAAATCCCATGCAAAAGAGCTTGAAAAAACGGTGATCAATGATCATATTCAGCTCTATGTGAACGATTTTACAGTGTCACTGGGAGAGACAGGCATGAAAGCAATTCAGAAACTTGAGGAGATGGCAGCATGTCGGAAGATTTTGTAGTCGGAATTGTTATGGCAACGGTGTTGGAAGCGGATCCGTTTATAAAACAACTTTCGCTCAGGCAATCTGAAAAAGAGCCTTTTGCCGTGTATGAAAATAACCGTATCCGCCTGATCATTTCAGGCATCGGAAAAGCCAACGCAGCCATGTCATGCACTTACTTAATCATGAAATTTCATCCTTCGGGTGTTTTTAATCTCGGTGCCGCGGGAGCAACCGGTCCGAATCTCCTTGGAGAATGTTATCATATTGCAAAGGTGATCGAACCGGACAGGCCCTGCCTGGGTTCCGTGTCCGTCTCGGCAGGCTCGGAACTTCCGGAGAGCTCAGATAATCCTTTCTTATCCACAATCCTTGCAGATTCACACGCGGGATTCGGATCAGACCCATATCATGTTCATATTCCGCAGATGTTGGAAGGCTTTCCCACGGCCACGCTTGCCACACGGGACAGAGCAGTAAAAGAACCGTCGGAAAGAAGAGAAACCGCTTCTTATGCCGAACTGGTCGATATGGAAGGGGCTGCTGTGGTCCAGACGTGCGAGCGTTTTCACACAAACTGTTACCTTTTCAAGTTTGTGAGTGACACATCAGAAGAAGATGATACGCTTAATATCAGAAAAAATATTGAGCAGTACCGGGATGTGTTCTACGCTTTTTTTCAAGACTCGGTGCTGCCTCTTATGCGGAGGGGATATGTTTGACACCTGAGTACAGGACAAAGAATCTTGCTCTTGCTCTTGCTCTTTATCTTTATCTTTATCTTACTCTTGCTCTTGCTCTTGCTCTTTATCTTTATCTTGCTCCGGCTTAAGATTAAGAGCAAGAGCAAGATTAAGAGCAAGAGCAAGATTAAGAGCAAGAGCAAGATTAAGAGCAAGAGTAAGGGTAAGAAACGATTATAAGATATGGAGGGGATATGTTTGACAGAATTTCAGCGTTTTTTGACAAGACCGTCGTATATGGCCGCATGATCAAATTCAGCCATACCCTGTTCGCTCTCCCGTTTGCCCTTGCCGCGGTGGTGCTTGCACACCGGGTTTCCCCGCTGAACGCCCGGACCCTGTTCTGGATTATCATGGCAATGGTGGGAGCGAGGTCCGCGGCCATGGGGTTCAACCGTCTGGCGGATGCGTCAATCGATGCAAGGAATCCCCGGACTGCCGGAAGAGAGATACCGTCCGGAGCCATATCCGTTAAGGAGGCTGCGGTTTTCGTCAGTGCCTTCGCCCTGATTTTCATTTTGTCCGCGGCCATGCTCTCACCGCTCTGCCTCTGGCTCTCTTTTCCGGCCCTGGGTGTGCTTTTCGCGTATTCATATACCAAGCGGTTCACCTGGCTCTCTCATATCGTTCTGGGACTGGCCATCGGCATGGCACCCGCGGCGGTCTGGATTGCAATGACCGGGACGCTTTCGGCGGGGATATTGGTGTTAAGCCTTGCGCTGCTGACCTACATCGCCGGTTTCGACATCCTCTACGCGTGCCAGGATACGGAATTCGACCGCAGAGAAAAACTTTGCTCCATACCCGCGGTATTCGGCATAGAAAGGGCTTTTGCCATATCCTCTGGTCTGCATGTGGTCAGCGCGATATGTCTGCTGTCCGTTTATTGGCTGTTTGATCTGAGTGCTATTTATCTCGTATTCGCAGGGATCATCGCTGTACTCTTTTTGGTTGAACACAGGCTCGTGAATCCTCGGAATCTGTCAAAAATCGATATAGCGTTTTTCCATGTCAATACCGTTATATCGGTGCTTGTGTTTGTTGCCGTGCTTTCGGGAGAACTGTTAAGATGATGACTTTGACCTTGATGAGCAACTGATGCAGGGTCAGACTTTTGCTTTGTGCCTTAGGTCGGGAAGCAATGGTCGTAAAGAGATATAATTCCAAGCGGATAAAAATCATTATGTCAAACCTCATTATGTCAAGTTTCAACTTGACAAAACACGATTCGTTTAATAAAAACCGGATATGCAAAAATTTGTCGGAAGAAAAAAAGAGCTGAAAGTTCTTGAAAAAGCTTATACTTGTGAGCCAAGTGCCTTTATCCCGATTTACGGACGGAGACGAGTGGGGAAAAGTGAGCTGATACTGCGCTTCATTAAGAACAAAACAGGCATATACTTTGTGGGCAAGCGGGCGAAGCAGGCACTTCATATCCGGGAATTTCTCCGGGAATCGTCTGTTGCGTTGAAAATGCCCCTGTTGGAGGGGTTTTCCGCTTCTGACTGGGAAAGCGCACTGACCGCGGTTGCAGATGCCTGGCACAGAAATGAGAAACTTGTCATTGTGTTTGACGAGTTCCAATGGTCAGCCGAGTCAGACCCGGAGTTAATATCGGTATTACAGAAATTATGGGACAGAAAATGGAAAAACAGCGGAAAAATCTTTCTGATCGTCTGCGGCTCCTATATCGGCTTCATGGAGCGTGAGGTGCTGGGCAGGAAAAGCCCTCTGTTCGGACGGCGCACAGGGCAGATTTTTTTAAAACCTTTCGGATACAGGGAAGCCGGTCAGTTTCACCCCGACTATTCTCTGGTTGACAAAGCCAGGACATACTTTGTCTGCGGCGGTATTCCGTGGTATCTGAATTTTTTTGACTCACAATGCTCGGTCGAGATGAATGTTGTTGAAAATCTCCTGAACCCCTATGCTCCGCTTTTTCAGGAGCCGGATTTCCTTTTGCGTGAGGAACTTCGTGATGTCAGCAACTACTATGCCATCCTCATGGCTATTGCATCAGGATTCACATCACAGGTGAACATATCAAAAAACACGGGGATAGACAGCAGGTCGCTCCATTATTATCTGAAGCAGTTGCGGGAACTCGGATACATATCCCGTCAGTATCCGCTGACAACCTCTCCGCCCGGATCAAGGCATGTCCGCTATGTCCTTGACGATCCCCTGCTGCGTTTCTGGTTCAGGTTCGTTTACCCGAACACCAGTTATGTTGCCCATGCCGGCGGTGAAAAAGCCATGCAGGTACGGGTATCCCCCGGCCTGGATTCCTATTTCGGATATTGCTTCGAACGCCTTTGCCGTGAGGCATTGCCGGACATCTATATCAGAGAGGGGGTAAACGCATCTTTCAGAATCGGTGAGTACTGGAATCCCAAAACACAGATTGATGTGGTCGGGATACGGGATGACAACTGGATTGATCTGGGGGAATGCAAATGGGGAAAAAGACCTTCCGCCGCATCCCTGAAAAAAGAACTCGCTTCAAAAGCAGAGCATTACCCCAATCCGAAAAACTGTACGCTTGCATTCCGTATTTTCAGCCGCACCCCCTTTCATCAGAAGCACACCCGGGGGATCAGGGTACACAGTCTGAAAGATTTATACAGATTTCCAGAAGGATAATCCTGATCTTAAATTAGACCCCATTATGCTCTCGCGTGGATGAATAAAAGAGCGATTTTTGAAAAGCTTGAAAGATATGACGAAGCGATTGATGCCTATAATAGAAAAGCAGGTACTATGAACTTGGATTCCGGTTTGAAATCATACTTTTTCCGCTATACTGAAAACAAGCCTTCTGAATTCTTCATCAGAGCCAATTTCAATATCTTCTGCCAAGTCATCCCAGTCCATAAGAGAGTTGTATATAGCCCATTTGAATAAAAACGAGAGTACCGGATATCTATCAATTGTATCATACAAATCCGCGTAAATATCCCGTATTTCTTCGGCTATTTTACCAAAAAAACCAAGGCAGGGAGTCTCCGCACATTCAGCATCGCACGAGTTAAATATCTTTCTTATATCTGCATGCATTTGCCTTGTTTTTATCAGAATTACGATTAGAGGGAAGGTCATTTTCAGAGTATTGGCTTTCTGAGTAAGGGGCAGAAGCTCTTTAAATCTGTTGACAGATGCCTGATACCACCTAATTTAATCTGAAAGCCGCCGACAGATTTTTTAATAGAACCGGAAGAATTTTCACGCGATTGCCTTGATTTCAGATTTCAGCCTTGACTAAACCTCCATAATTGTTAATATGTATGTAAAAAATAAGTTTCTCTTATGCTAACAGAAAGGAGATAATCATGCAAAAAAATATAATCCGTCATCTGATTTTTTCAACAAATTTCGGTAACGCCGCAATAATATATCGTGAAAACCCGTTTATGCTGATAAAAACGATTCTGCCCTGCGCAAACCAAAAATCGCTTATGAAGATTATCGCCAAGGAGGAACCGGGAGAAGCGGGCAAACATCAAAAGGCCCGTCTTGTATCCCGGCGCATCACTGAGTATTTTGAAGGCAAACCGCTCCCGATTCCCTGGAAATGGATGGATATGGGGAGTCTTACGGAACCGCAACAATCTGTTCTCGTGGCGCTGACCCGTATCCCTTATGGCGAATTAAGGACATATAAAGATATTGCCGAGGAAATCGGCCGCCCGGGAGCCAGTCGTTTTGTAGGTACGACGCTTGCGAAGAATCCCTTCCCGATTCTGATACCCTGTCACCGTGTCATCCGAAGCGACGGGTCTGTGGGTCAGTTTGGGGGAGGAACGGAACTGAAAAGGAAGATGATTGAGCTTGAGGCAAAGCATGTTCTTTCGATGAAGTAGCCAAAACTCCTTCGGAGCGGGCTGGACTAAGATTTTCCAAGTCTCGTGTCTCCAGAGCATAAACCGTTTGTAATTCGACAGCATCCGACAGGCTCTGAAAAGATTCTTTTACGCTGTGTCCCCCTGAGCTACTATGTCAAACTCCGGATAATGGGCAATATAATGGTCGTCTTCTTGGTAAAGGATAATATGAACCATCAGGGATTTCATTTTCTTTCTTCGACAGTTCTCTTCATCGCTTGCCAAAGCTCCTCCGCCTGCTTCATGGCCTCTTCAGCAGAACCTTCGTTTCTGATAACAAAATCGGCGCGTCTCAACTTCTCATCAATGGGCATCTGCGCCCGGAGAATATTCTCAGCATCTGCTTTGCTGATTCCGTCCCGCAGGGTCAGACGTTCAATCTGTTTCTCACGGGGAATATAAACCACCAGGATTTTGTCCACCATATCCTCAAGGCGGAACTCGAACAGAAGCGGGATGACCGCCTGGATAATGGCATTCGGCTTTTTCTCCGAGATTGCGTTGACCTGTCTGAAATACGCCTCGTTAATGGCCGGATGCGTAAAGCTTTCCAACACTTTTCTTTTATCCGGGTCCCGGAAGACAATTTTTGAAACCCTCTTGCGGTCAAGAGTCCCGTCCTCATGAATCGCCTGATCTCCGAAATAGTCAACGATTTTTTTCAGAGCAGGCGTTCCCGGCTCAACCACCTGCCTCGCGAGAAGGTCAAAATCAATGGCAGGCGCGCCCAGTTCCTCCAACATCTTTGCCACCGTTGTTTTTCCGCTGGCAATGCCGCCTGTCACCCCTAAAAGCAAACAGTTATTTTTCATATCGGTTTACGGTTTACGGTTTACGGTTTACGGTTTACGGTTTACGGTTTACGGTTTACGGTTTACGGTTTACGGTTTACGGTTTACGGTTTACGGTTTACGGTTGGCGGTTTACGGTTTACGGTTTACGGTTTGCGGTTTACGGTTTACGGTTTACGGTTTACGGTTTACGGTTTACGGTTTACGGTTGGCGGTTTACGGTTTACGGTTTACGGTTGGCGGTTTACGGTTTACGGTTTACGGTTTACGGTCAACCGTCAACCGTCAACCGTCAACTGTCAACCGTCAACCGTCAACCGTCAACCGTCAACTGTCAACCGTCAACCGTAAACCGTCAACTGTCAACCGCCGTAAATTTCCACGCACAAAACCACTCATCAGGATGTTCGTCCGGCGGACATCCGATGCATTCGGTTTGGATGCGTGAGTCTATGGTTTCTCCGAAGCGGGTGTATTCCACCAAGCCTCCGCTTTTGCACGGATAATCGGTGAGTCCTTTGCGCTTCCTGGCACCTTGGACCCGGCATTCATTCATGCGAAAGATAATGCAGTTGTCGTCAACATCTTCTATGGACTGCTTGTTGATCAGGGCATACATGCGAAATGCAAGGGCTTTTTTCAGCGCGGGAATTCCGCCGTTTTTCGGCAGTTCCAGAAGTTCTTTGATTCGGACGGCTTCAAAGGGGGAATATCGTGACCAGCATGTGTCGTTGCAGCGTTTGGCATCGTTCATGCCGAACTTTCCCTCCACCGCCTGAAACCAGATCCCGTCATTGGCCAGCCAGTTGATCCCGAGCTTTTCGAGTAAATCGATCAGGGTCTCCCGCGGCAGATTTCTGATGACCGCGGGGATACCCTCTTCAACTGGAAAACCGAGGGTTTTCCCAAGTCGCGTCATCTGATTTCCCATACTGGTATGCCAAACTTCCTGCTCCACCTCCATCGCCCTTTCCATGCCCAACTGATGTTCCACCTCGGCAAACCACTGTCCGTAGTGGACAATAATCCGGTGAAACGAGTCCATAACCAGTTTGGCCAGCAGCTCATCGCCGACCTCCTGAATATCTTTTTCAAATTCGCTCATTTTTCCTCCATGTTTTATGTTTGCTGATTATAACGAATTTAGGGATCCCTGTGAACTTGAACTTATACTTGAACTTAAACTTGAACCTGAACCTGAACCTGAACCTGAACCTGAACCTGAACTTATACCTGAACCTGCCCGTAAAATGAATGTTCAGGTTCAAGTTCAAGTTCACGGCTAGGTTCATTGTCCGTCTTACGTCATAATAATTTTCCGGATATCACATAACAGCACCGTAATGTTGTCCTTCCCTCCGCTATCCAGAGCAGCCTGAATCAGTGATTCAGCTTTGCTTTCGAGGTCGGTTTGGGCATTCAGGAGAGAGATCATGGTTTCATGGGATATTTTTTTGTGAAGTCCGTCCGTGGAGAGGATGAGCATATCATTATTTCTGAGTTCCAGCCGGCCGCTTTCCGGTTCGCAATCTCCGCAGCCGATGCACTGATCCATCACATGACGGGAATAATGGGTGGGGACCTGTTCCGGGGTGATTTCACCCTCTTCCACAAGAAACCGGGCCAGGGTCTGATCCTCGGTTACCTGAGTCAGTTGCCTGTCACGCAGAAAATATATCCGACTGTCCCCCACATGCACCCAGTGTGCAAACCCGCCACGTATCAGAACACAGATCAGCGTGCTTGCCATTCCCCCCACGTCGGCATCTCTGTCAGCCTCACTCCGAATGGTGCGATCCATATCCTGAGCAAGACGGGAAAGCTCCTGTTGCTCATTATTTTCAGATATGTTCTGTACGCCGGCCAGCCTGCCCCTCACGATTTCCGCGGCGTAATCTCCGGCAACCTCTCCGCCCAGACCGTCAGCCACGGCCAGCAAAACGGAACCGTCAGACAGTTTTCCGATGAGATATCGGTCTTCATTTGTCTTTCTGACCAGTCCGATGTGAGTATGGGCAGATATGTTCAGTGTGTCAGAAGACAACTCCGTGGCTCCTTCTTCCATATGGACCTGTTTGTAGAACTCGCAGTTTTTGCAGGAAATCTGTTTTTCGGCAAACCTCCCCTGGACCTCTCCCCCGCAAAATGTGCCTGCAATCAGCCAGCACATTCTGCCGCAGTTCTTACCCAGGTTGAACCCGTCAAAGACAGGATTGACTGCAACAGGGCACACCCCAAGTTCCGCACTCTTATCGCCCCCGGCCTCTCTCCCGCATTTCATGTAGTCCCAGCAATTCTGTTTTCCGGTCACCATTTTATCATCCTTCCGCATTTTGGCAGAAATTGTCGGAAATTTTGGAGGAGTGCTAAAATGAAATTTTAGCACTGAAATAAAATTTTGGCACAAACGGGGCCCCACTGAAAAAATGTGCTAAAATTTTATTTTAGCACTCCTCCTTCCGATATGTCTGAGGTTTAAAAAAGGAGCGCAGAGTAACTCCGTACTCCTTATCCATATATTTCATACATTAAAAATGTATATCCTGAAAATCCGCTCCTTTCATGATGATCCCCATTTTTTCGAGTCTGGTGCTGAATTCTTCCATAAGGTGGCTCACTTCCAACTGATGCTCATCCTTGTAGACCAGGAAAAAAGTGCTCATATTCCGTTTTTCCAAAAGCAGATTCCTGTGCTTCTTCAAACCGAATTCCTTGGCCAGGGGTTGGAAGTATTCCAGGATTTCCCCCACATCCTTGTATCTCTGTTCCGGATCGCATCGACCGGCTTTAATGATAAATTCACGCAGTGATTCCGGCAAATCCCGCACGATTTCACCCGGATCCGGAACATCCCGGGTGCGATGCATTTTGAACAGTTCCGCCAAGTTGTCTTCGGGAAACGGCCTTTTCCCTACCACCATCTCATAAGCCATGATACCCAGAGCATAAATATCGGTCCGATAATCGAGAGGATCGCCCTCGATCTGCTCCGGAGCCATGTAGAACAGCGTGCCGAGGGATTCGAAGTCTTCGGTTCCGGGAGGACACGCCAATCCGAAGTCAAGTATTTTCAGATGATTGCCCTCCAGCACAAAGATATTCGCCGGTTTTATATCCCGATGAATAATGTTTTTCTGATGCGCATACGAGAGGCCGGAGCAGATCTGGATAATGAAGTCAATAGCCAGCGGCGGGGGTATGGTTTTCAGACGTCTGATAAGATCTTTCAGAGAGATGCCCCCTACGAATTCCATGATGATGAAAACGGTTCTGTATCGCTCCTCGATATCATACACCCTGATAATATTTTCATGATTCAGGCTTGCAATCACTTTGGCCTCGTTCCGAAAATTATCCAGAAAATCAGCTCTCATCACGAGATCATGCCGCATCATTTTAATGGCCGCAGGCATATTCAGGGTTGTATGCATACCCTTGTAAACAATGCTGTATCCCCCGCGTCCGATAATATCCGTGGCAGCATATTTGCCGATGCCTCTGTCCGCCATCGGCCTTGTGGAATCAAAACGATTGGCGACAAGCTCGGTCAGAAAGTTCAGCAGTTCGGGCTCCTGTTCAGCCAAACTGTCAAACTGTTCCCTGTCCAGTTCCCACACCTCCATATCGGTCTGGGCATCCACATGGGCAATCCTCGGCTCTCCGGTCAGAATTGCCATCTCTCCGACAATATCTCCCTGGCCCACATGGTTTACGGGATGCAGCTCGCCATCTTTTTCCACAACAACCAGGCATGACCCGCGTTGAATGATATAAGCAGTGTTCCCGGCCTCTCCCTGGGTAATGAAGCGTTCCCCCGCTTCTACATGCCTGTAATTCATGCTGTTTAAAAGAGAGCTTATTGCATCATGGGGAACAAATCTTAAAAAATTGGAGCTCAGGTTTGCAATTCCCTCCTCAGCCTGAACCAGCTTGAAAAAATCACACTGAATGCAGGTATCTCTCTTGTCAACAAATGTTCCCTGAACTTCTTTGTGGCAAAAAGTGCCTGCCACAGCCCAGCAGAGTCTGCCCGCATTTTTTCCATCATTTAATCCGTTAAAAGAGACGTCAGCCGCCGCGGGGCATATACCGAGTTTTTCGGAATCCTTTCCCCCCGGCTCTCTCCCGCATTTCATATAGTTCCAGCAATTCAGTTTTGTGGTTTCCATATTTATATAGCTTCCTTAATTTCTGATTCTGACGGTTTTTGTGGTCTGAATCTGTTTTTTTGACAGTTGCGAATACTTCGTTGGAGGCTGCTGCCAAAGTACAACTTTGGCACTCCGGAGGCTTTTGACACTCCGGAGGCCATTGACTACTGACCTTTGAATTCCGGCTTTCGATTTTCAAAAAAGGCGGTCAGTCCTTCTTTCTTATCCTCGGTGTAGTGATTGACACTTGCAGACAGAATTTCGAGGAAATTGGCGTTGTCAGAATGGGGCGCGGATGTGGTGCAGAGGGCATCTTTTACCAGGCTCATGGCAACAGGCGAAGGTGGGGCACACCCGATATTCCTGGTTCTAACGGATTTTGTGGTGTGATCCGTTTTATAAACGCGGAGGACACAGAGGAGACACGGAGGGCCGCGGAGTCCCTTCCGAATCTCCGCGGCTCTCTGCCTTCTCTGTGTCCTCCGCGGTTTGCCGGCGTGCTGAAATGTTGCGGAACCACAAAATCCGTTAGAACCAGAAATCTTCCTCTGTCGAGTTACTGAAACAACTCTATTTCGGAAAAATATTCCGCCTCATATACCTTGACCACGGTCTCCCTGTCCGTCCAGCAGTCCTTTTTCATGCCTCCTTTCTGGCAAAGATGTTCCAAGAAAAGCTGTTTGTCCGGGAGCTGGTCCCATACCTGGGGGAGAAATGTGGAACCTTGCCATCCGTTGGAGAGGATAACGCCGTGAACGCCCGGTATGAGTTTTCTTTTCAGGTCTTCACCGTCCTCCCACTCAAGAACCCGGGGGACCGTCAGCACACTGATCTCAACATCAATGAGGGCCAGTTCATCCGCCTTCAGGGACGGAAAACGGGGGTCCCGGAAAGCCGCATTCAGCGCGTTATCCTCCACACCTGAAATCAGGGATTTGACAGGCTCTATTGTACCGATGCAGCCTCTCAGCGCCCCTCTTTTGTGCAGGGTTACAAAACATCCGCGCTTCTCTTCCATGGCAGGAGAAATCTTCTCCGGGCGCTCCACAGGCGAGTCCTTTATAAGCTCCGCCCGAATAACGGATCGGGCCAGTTTGAGCAGCGCGATTTTGTCTTCATCTGTCAGGGTTGACATATTTTCAGCCTCCTTTGTCTTTCAGGAAAAAAAGCCAGTACATAAAGTAGCCAAACCCGCCGCACGATATAATCGCAATGATATAACTCCACCAGTCGGTCGGCTTTTTGGCGATTCCGTATTCATCAGCCGGTCCTACTTTGTTTTTGCATTGAAAGCATTTTGTGTCCGCTACTTTCAGCATGACATGACAATACGGACATCTTTTCGTTGCTCTGGTATCTATCAGAGACATGCTCACACCTCTTTCCAAGAAACCGTATTTTTTTTAAAAAACCTGGCTTCTCAAATTGTAATTTAAAAATCCGCGTCAATGGAAATTTCGCTTCTCTTTTTTACTTGCGACAGCCATGCGTCAAAAGTCCTGAACTTTTTCTGCTGTAACAGCCTTTCCTTTACCTTCTCTTTCTCTTTCTCGAATTCTTCCGGTTCGGGTGTCTTTTTCTCCTTGAAGGCGATGACATAATATCCTTTTCTTCCTTTAAGGACATGATCCGGAAATTTCTTTTCATTTGAAAGTTTGAAAGCGGCCTGGGCAATCTCCCGCTCATAACCGATATCCGGAACGGAGTCATTCCGCTTAAAAAAATCAGTGGTCTTGGGCGTCGCGCCGAGTTTTTCACCTGCCGCACTCATGGAGCCTTCTTCATTCAGCGCGGCCAGAAAATCGCTGGCATCCTTGTTGGCTTTCTCCTCCTGCTTTTTCTTTATGATATCCCGGCGGACCTTTCTTTCCGCATCCTTAAATTCCTCAGTCTTTTCCGGCATTTTCTCAAGCATCTGAACGAGGTGATACCCGTCTCCGAAATCCTGGGGTTCGCTGATTTCCATGGGGGAAAGCTTAAACGCGGCCGATGCGAATTTTGAGCGGTTTTTAACGCCCTTCCTGGGACCGCTTTTTGTGAAAAAATCGGTCGTCTTTATTTCAAGCCCCCGGGTCTCCGCAACTTTAACCAGATTATCTCCTTCAAAAACAGAGTCATAGACTTTCTCTGCCTCATCATAAGCAATCTCTTTTGTTTTGTTGTCGGTCAGCTTTTCGGTGATTTTCCCTTTTGCCTCCTCAGGGGACAGGGTCTTTTCTTCATTGACCTTTTCAACTTTGATAATATGCCATCCGAACCTCGTCCGCACCGGGTCGCTGATCTCTCCGGGCTTCATGGAGAACGCCTTGTCGGAAAACGGTTTTACCATGGCTCCCTTTTTGAATGCGCCAAGATCGCCCCCCTTGGTTTTGGTCGGGCCTTCGGAATGGGTTTTTGCCAGTTCCGCAAAATCCTGGCCTCCCCTGGCCATCTCCAGAATCTCAAGGATTTTTTCCTTTTTCTCCTGCTCGACTTCAGGCGTGCTCCCTTTGTCCAACTTCAGCAGGATATGCCGGGCCTCAACGGTCTTTTCCTCTTTAAACTCATCCTTGTTGGAGTCATAGTAATCCTGTATCTCCTCATCCGTCAGTTCAATCTTTGATTTGTAATCGTCCGACTTAAAATGCAGAAACTGGGCTTTTACTTTCGGCTTTGTTTTGTAGGAATCTTTGTTCTCCTCAAAATGCGCCTTTATCTCTTCGGGCGTCGGTTTGATATCCTTATATTTTTTGGATTCAAAGAGCACATACTCGATACTTATCGATGCATCATTCCATTTGAACCATTCCAGAGCCTCCTGGTCCGAAACCTTTATATTGCTCAGCATGAATGACCTCAGTTTCTCTGTCAGCATGGATTCCCTCTGCATATCCTCAAAGGCTTCGGGTGTCAGGCGGTTGTTGTTTAACAGATTTGTGTAAAGCCTTTTGTTAAATACGCCATTCGTCTGAAACACATCCATCTTCAGTATCGCGTCGGTAAGCTCTTTGTCGGTGACCCGAATATTCAGATTTTTCGCCTCCTGACGCATAAGGCTCTGGTCAATCAGATTGTCCAGGGTCTGCTTTTCAAGGCGTTTTATCATATCCTGATTCAGCTTGGTGCCGAACTGACGGTACCGGTCAACCAGTTTGTTGTAAGCGTCCCTGTATTCCCCGGCAGTAATCGGCTCCCCGTTGACAAAAGCAATCCGGTTCGCCCTTGGCTGGCGCATGCTTCCGCTCCCGAAATACAACACAAAGACAATGATAATTGCTCCCAGAATGATCTTGATTAACCAACTGGTTGCATGTTCCCGCATTAGTTTGAGCATTACAATTTACTCCTTTTCCAATAATTTTTTTACTTAAATCCATTCAAACATCAAACATCAAACAATCAAACACCAAACAACCAAACACCAAAGTAACAGTTTTATTAACATTTATTGTAAAAGCTGACTTTTGTTAACAACACCGACAACCGTCACTTCTGAAAAACCCGGGCCTCCTCCGAAGAGGGTGAAGTTTGCCCGGCAATGTTGGAGATGCCTGTCACACCGGCAACACCGGCATTATCAAACCTGCTCATGCCTTCCTTAATCCTGATTCTAACGGTTTTTGTGGTCTGAATCCGGTGTTTTAACCGCGGAGGTCACAGAGGACGCGGAGTCCCGCCCGAATCTCCGCGGTTCTCCGCGGCCTCTGCGTTTTCCAAACCGCCTGAAATTATACAGAACCACAAAATCCGTCAGCACCTTAATCATCGGCGGCAGGGCCGCGAACCGTCGTTCATTCACGGGTGTCATGACCTTACCCGACGCAACTGAGACCAGCTCTGATTTCAAGTCGGCCCGCACCTTCAGAGAACATTCTGTTAATGAATGTCAGATTTTTCTGAAGAGTTCATCACCGATCAATTTTTGTTCCGACGGACTCGGCGCAAAATGCACATCGGTATTCATATTTATCACCTTCAGGAAGAACAAGCAGAAGCCGCTTCCGAACTGGGACTGCCACTTTGCATTTCGGGCAATAAAGTTCTGTTGCATCCAATTCCCTGAACATTCCCGGCTCGGCGGTTTTCTGCGCAAAAGCTCCCGACTTCAGAAAATCTTTCAAGTCCATGTCC
>JAUCGI010000130.1 GCA_030378035.1 Desulfobacterales bacterium HSG2 | reverse complement strand
CGATGATCCCGGCTTAACGCGCAGCCGTCTCTATCTCGTGCGGGCGATCCGAAAGATCATCCGAAACGGTCTCAAACTTTTAGGGGTATCTGCTCCGGAAAAAATGTAACCCTTCGGCAGGCTCAGGGACCGGCTCAGGGACCGCGGCAGGCTCAGGGACCGGCAGGCTCAGGGACCGGCAGGCTCAGAATTTATAAAAACAACTACAGGGATTCCACATAAGAAATGGGATTTTTTATGAAAACATCCAATCCTATCTTATGTGACATCCTTAGTATAAGAACAAAACTACAGGGATTCCACATAAGAAACTTCCTGATTATAACGCCTTTTGGGGAGCAGGGTGGATTCCGGGTCGGAAATGATAAGAATCCTGCCGATTTTTATCATCCCTGATTAAAAGATGTCAGGGACAAGTTTCTGCCCGGAATGACAGGTTGGAGCCTCTGAAAACGAAGTTCCCCAAAAGGCGTTATAATCAGGAAACTTCCATGAAAAAAAACGGTAAGAAACAATCTGCCCGGGGAAAGAAAAACTCTTCCCTGCTGACAGTGTGCAAAGGGCTTGCAAAATGGAGTCTGGCTTTCCTCTATTCCGCGTGGGTGTTTGTGCTCGGCATTCTTGTGGGAAGGGAGACTTCCCCTGTCAAATTCGATATTGAAAATCTTCAGAAAGAACTGGTGGAATTGAAAGAGGCGGTTATAAAGGAAGAGGAAAGACGCTTTAAGATTGATCAGGAGACTTTGCACAAAAAAGTGCCTGATCTTGTTGATAATCTTAAAAGTTCTGAGACCGATGTCAGTCTGCCGCCGGCTGCCGGGGTTGCTCCCCCTGAAGAGCCTGATGATAAGGAGATGCCTGAAAAATCCGATGAAAAGAAATCGGTTCCTGAAAAGTCTGCTTCAGAGACAAAAAAGGAAGACGCGTCTGAAAAAACCGAGGTGCCTGAGAAGACGGCTCTGAAAACAAAAAAGAAAGACATATCCAAAAGTGCCGAAACACCTCAGCAAACGAAAAAGGAGGAAACGGCCAAGGTATCCCGGAAGGCTGAAACGGATGATTCAGAGGAGAAGGCTGACGATGTCCCGAAAAATATCACTCTCCAAGTCGCTTCATACAGGAAGCTGGAGGATGCTGACAGAATGGTGGCAGAACTGAAAAAAAAGGGATATCCTGCTTATGTGGCGGTGGGAAAAATTTCTGACAAAGGGACCTTTTTCAGGGTGAGGGTGGGACATTTCAAGAGCAAGGCTACGGGCAGAAGCATGAAAAACAGGTTAAGGAAAGACAAGTTGAAATCATATTTCACAAACATCAGACGTTGAGAACATTCTGATTCTCGATTTCGGAGGACTCTGTTATGAAAATTACAAAAGACGAAGTGATCCATGTGGCCCATCTTTCCCGTCTCGATATGGATGAGGAATCCATAGACAAGTTCGCGGGTCAGATCGGAACGATACTGGAATATGTTGACACATTGAAGCAGGTTGACACGGAAGGCGTAACCCCGACCTCCCACGCGATCTCTCTGACCAATGCGTTTCGGGAAGATGTGGAGAAAGAACACCTTGATAGGGATCTGTCACTTGCCAACGCGCCTGAGAAAGAGGAGGGGAATTTTGTGGTTCCGAAGGTGATATAGGGGCGGTTGACGGTTGACGGTTGGCGGTTGACGGTTGGCGGTTGGCGGTTGGCGGTTGGCGGTTGGCGGTTGGCGGTTGGCGGTTGGCGGTTGGCGGTTGTAAGATGATAAGCTGTTTTCCAATTTTTCAGTTTCAAAAAGGAGTGAAAGGATAATGAAATTGCATGAACTGACCATCCAAAAAGCACACACGCTTTTAAAACAGAAAGAGATATCCTCACAGGAGCTGACCCGCGTGCTCCTTGATCGCATCCACGCGACAGATGAAAAGGTGGGGGCTTATATCACGGCCGCGGATGAGATGGCCATGGAACAGGCCGGTCTCGCGGATCAGGCCATTTCCGAGGGGAATATTTCGCCACTGACCGGGATTCCGCTGGCGATAAAGGACCTGATGTGCACAAAGGGACTTCGCACCACCTGCGCGTCAAAAATCCTTGAGAACTTTGTGCCGCCGTATGATGCCACAGTTGTCAGAAAGCTGAAAAAAGCGGGCGCGGTGATTGTGGGAAAGACGAACATGGATGAATTTGCAATGGGCTCATCCAACGAACATTCAGGCATAAAACTTACCCGCAATCCATGGGACCTGACGCGTATCCCGGGCGGTTCGAGCGGCGGTTCCGCGGCCGCGGTTGCAGCAGATATGTGCATCGCGGCGCTCGGCTCCGACACCGGGGGTTCCGTTCGGCAGCCCGCATCCCACTGCGGCATTGTCGGGATGAAACCGACTTACGGAAGGGTCTCCCGTTTCGGCCTGGTTGCATTCGCCTCATCGTTAGACCAGATCGGGCCGATGACAAAGGATGTCACCGACTGCGCCATTCTGATGAACGTGATTTCAGGCTACGATCCGGGCGATTCCACATCAGTGCCAGAGGATGTGCCGGATTATACCACTGCCCTTAAAAACGGGGGGTTAAACGGTGTCACTGTCGGCATTCCCAAAGAGTACAGCGAGGTTGAAGGGCTTGACCCGGATGTTGCCGCTACTGTGGAGAATGCCGTCAGAAAGATAGAAGACCTGGGCGCGGAATGCGTCGAAGTCTCTCTGCCGAATACAAAATATGTGGTCGCGGTTTATTATGTTATCGCGCCTTCGGAGGCGAGCTCGAACCTTGCCCGATATGACGGCGTGAAATACGGACTCAGGGATAAAGATAAAGCCGACCTGATGGAAATGTACCGAAGCACCCGCTCCGGAGGATTCGGGTCTGAGGTCAAACGGCGTATCATTATCGGAACCTACTGTCTTTCCGCGGGCTATTATGATGCCTATTACGGCAAAGCGTCCCAAGTGCGGACACTGATCATGGAGGATTTTAAAAAGGCGACTGACAGATGTGACGCGATTCTGTCGCCTGTGGCACCGACCCCGGCCTTTCCCGTCGGCGAAAATACTGACGATCCTCTGACCATGTATCTGTCGGACATCTTCACGCTTTCGGCAAATCTGGCGGGGATACCCGGCATTTCGGTTCCGTGCGGATTTTCAGCAGACGGCCTCCCCATCGGGCTTCAAATCATGGGAAAACACTTTAACGAAGAAATGCTTCTCAGGATCGCTTATAATTTTGAGCAGGCAACGGATTTTCACAAGAAGAAACCCGATCTGTCCTAAAAAAACTTGAACTTGAACTTGAACTTGAACTCAAACTCAAACTTAAACTCAAACTTGAACTTGAACTTGAACTTAAACTTAAACTTGAACTTGAACTTGAACTTTTGCTTCATGTCGGGTTCACGTTCATGTTCACGTTCCATTAACTTTTAACTTTCACAAGGAGGAAAAAATGAAAACTTCCCAATCATTAAAAGCCGTAATAATCATAGGATTATGCGTATTGTGTGTTGTAAGTTGCGGCGACAGCAACGGAAATGATGATGATGATGACTCGGCTACTGAGACGTGCGACTGTAGTTCCAGTGCGACCGTTGAGAAAAGCGGGCTGGTTCTGTCGCTTGCGGATCAGGACGAAGAAACGCCTGCGAATGTCTCCGTGCTGTTCAAAGTTGAGACAGATAATGATGAGCCTGTTATTGATCTCAACGTGAGTAATGTCCGGATTTTTGAAGATGGCGAATCGATTTCAGAATATGAGAGCCAACTGGCGATTCTTCCCAAGCCGGGAAAATTCACATCGTACACGCTTTTACTTCTTGATCTCAGTGGCAGTGTGCTGGAAAGCGAAAGTCTGCCTGAGTTGAAAAAAGCCGCCGAGGGGTTTGTAAATGCCATGATGCCCGATCCCGGTGACGATGATTTCGGAGAAATAGAGATCGGCATCTGGTGGTTTGACGGCGCGACCAATATCCATCAGTTAGCTTCGTTTACTACTGATTCCTACAGGCTTATTACAGAAATTGATACAATAGATGAAAATATAAGCAGTGACAGTTCAACCAATCTGTACGGCGCTGTGATTCAGGGGATCGACAGAGTTGAAAATCTGGCCGACGAGAAAGAGAACAGCATATCTGTCGGCTCTCTTGTTATCTTTACCGACGGAAAGGATCAGGCCGGCAGAAAGACCAAGGAAGTGGCTTTAAACGCCGTTGATAACGCTGATGAAGATATCTCTGTCTATTCGATCGGTCTGGGAGGCGAGATAGATGAACCGACATTGAAACTGATTGGCAGAGATGATTTTGTGTTTGCCGAAGATATTGACGAGCTTGTAACGCAATTTGAAAAAATTGCGAACAATATCAGAGAGGATGTCAAGAGTTATTATCTTCTTGAATATTGTTCTCCCAAGCGGAAGGGAAGCCATGACCTGAAAATTTCGGTTATGCATGAGGACCCGGTTACGCAGGACACCCTGAGCGGTTCCATGACAACCTGTTTTTGCGCGGAAGGATTCAAAGGCGGGTGTGAAGTGTCTGTTGATAATTAGAGGGTTAAGGGTTAAGGGTTAAGGGTTAAGGGTTGAGGTTAAGGATTAAGTAACATCTGTTCGGGCAGAATCAGAAAATTCTGATTCTGACCCGGAATCCGCCGCTTCATTCATAACCTGCGATTAGAGTGTTAAGGGTTAAGGGTTAAGGGTTAAGGGTTGAGGGTTGAGGTTAAGGATTAAGTAACATCTGTCCGGGCAGAATCAGAAAATTCTGATTCTGACCCGGAATCCGCCGCTTCATTCATAACCTGCGGTCACAACGAAAGTACATCAAGCTCCGAACACAAAACACAAAACACAAAACTCGATTATAAAGGAAATAAAATGAGCATTCAGCCACAAGGTGAAGATTTGAGAAAAGCGGTCAAATGGGTTTCCGAAGAGCGGAAGTACAATCCGGAGAAAAACATAAAGGAAGTGGTCGAGGAAGCATGTGTGAAATTCGATTTGTCGCCGAAAGATGGGGAGTTTCTGGGCCGATTTGTCAGGGAAGCATAACTCCCCTGGTTAAAAATTTGTTGATTATAACGGATTTAGGGGAACCCTGTGAACGTGCCCGTAAACTTGAACTTGAACTTGAACCTGGACTTGAACGTGAATCCCGACGTGAACATTCATTTATGATCACGTCTGAGTTCAAGTTCAAGTTCAAGGCTCCCTAAATCCGTTATAATCAGAAAATTTCCCACTTTGATGCCATTATATTTCTCCCGGATGTGGGTCCTGCAAATGATCGGAAAGGTCTTCCGGATTATCAAAAGTCGCTACGATATGATCAATTTCCATCAGATCATTCTGATCGGCAGATTTCCATGCCTTGTCATGGCTTAATTCTGTGAGTTGGCTAAAAGAGAGGTTCCCATATTTCTTTATTGAATGATTCAGGCATTCCATATCAGACTGACTTAACATATCCCTGTCAGCCTTTCTCAACGCGATGATTCCATATCTTCCGAGAACATTAACCGCCTGATGAATCTCGTCAACAATTTCCTGCGGTGGACAAAAAATGGAAGGCAAATCTCCCCGAGCCAGTTTCAGCAAGTCATAAACCCCGCTTGGAACAGGCCCGTTTTTCATAGCAACATAGCTGTCACCGCAAATAAATCTTCCATATTTTTCCAAATGAGCTTTGTCTGCAAAATAAAGTACTTTGGAAACATGATGAAATGTTGGCTGGGTTCCGTTTTCTATTATATAGAGAATGGATTCTGTTCCTTTTTCTATGTTAAAATCAAACGGATGTTTCATAATATCACCTCCCTAAATTCGAGTTCATCGACAATTCAGGATTTGAATTTTTCTGATTATAACGGATTTAGGGGAGCCTCCCTCTGACCCGCCATGGTCTGTCTGTCTGAGCGGAGGAAGTCGCCCGGATCCTCCGCCCCGCCGCCCACCGGGTTGGGAGTCGGAGCGGCCCGGCAGTGCCTGAGACAATGTCCTCCCCGGCCGGCCGTGTTCCCCGGCCTGATGGCGGTGATCCCCCGCTCCGGTCCGCTGATATCTCCGCGTGTCTCCGCGTTCTCCGCGACCTCTGCGTTGAGCCTCCCCTAAATCCGTTATAATCAGGAATTTTTGTTGCCGGGCGCGTTTTCCAACAACCTTCCATGCAGATTCCACCCATTGCCTGTTCATTTCATCCGGCTGAAGAAGTGTCCGAACCAGACTGGCAATCCGGGCCGATGCCTTGCCGTCAAAATAATTTTCAAAAAGCCGCTGGTGGTAAAGATTCCGTTCTGCCGATTTTTCATCCTGAAAAGTTTGATGACATGTCAGCCCGGAGGAGCAGATCAGCAACGCCATACAGGATCGTCTTCCCGCCTCATAATAATTTCCGTTTGAATAACGGTTTAGTTAATGAATGAGCATAAGTGCAAGTTTAAGTGCAAGTGCAAGTGCAAGGGGCCTCCCTAAATCCTTAAGCTGAGCCTCAGTGCCGAAAGATTAACCGACAATTAAAATTTTTCCAACACCTTCCTAAACCCGGGCATGGCGTTTGTGATGGTCTCATCATTCACGCAGAACGCGATCCTGAAATGACCGGGCCCGCCGAATCCGCTGCCTGGAACGGTCAGGATCAGTTCTTCCTGAAGCGCTTTGACAAATTTGACATCATCGGCGACAGGCGTTTTCGGGAAAAGATAAAACGCGCCGGCCGGCTTCACAAATTCATATCCGGCATCGGCAAGCCCCTGGCACAAAAGCTCTCTTTTCCTGGCGTATTCGGACATATCCACGCACATCCCCTGCATACACGCGACCACCCGCTGCATCAGGGCCGGCGCGTTGACAAATCCGAGGATCCGGTTGGCAAGAGCCATTCCACCCAGAAGAGCATCTTTGAAAGCCGCTTTCGGATTCACCGCGGCAAATCCCATGCGCTCACCCGGAATAGAGATATCTTTGGAGTAGGAAGAGGCAATGATGCTTTCGTTATAACAGGCAAATATGCTCGGAACCACTGTTCCGTCATACACGATTTTACGATACGGCTCATCTGATAAAAGGTATAATGTCCGGTTCAGTTCTTTCCCCTTTTTTTCCAAAAGCGCCCCGAGTTCCCTGAGGCTCTCTTCCGAATAGACCTGACCGGTGGGATTGTTCGGGGAATTGATGAGAACGGCCCTGGTCTTCTCTGTGACCGCATCGGAAACGGCTTTGATATTCAGGGTGAAATCGGGATTCGTCGGTACGGTTTTCAGGACGCCGCCATGATTATCCGCGTAAAAACCGTATTCAACAAAATAGGGAGCAGGCGTAATCACCTCGTCGCCCGGGTCGAGCAAGGTTTTCAGAATCACGTTCAACGCGCCGGCAGCGCCGCAGGTCATGATCACCTCTTTTTCCGAGACCTCTGCTCCCTGCTCCCCGGAAAGGTATTCTGCTATGGATTTGCAGACCTGGGGATAGCCGGTATTCGGCATATAGCAGTGATCTCCGAGACCGCAGGAGTCAACCGTGTCCCTGAGTATTTCATTGAACTTCTCCGGAGGCGGAAGATTCGGATTTCCCAAGCTGAAATCATACACATTTTCAGAACCATGCTCTGCTTTGAGATGTGCGCCTTCTTCAAACATCTTTCGTATCCAGGAAGATTTGGTTATGATGGTTTCGATCTTTTTTGCTATTGTCATAAATAGAGACCTCCGAAGGTTTGAGAAACTAGTACAGCAACTTGTAAATTCGTCCCCCTTTGTCATTATAAGAGAGGGTGACGAATTTACAAGTTGCTGTACAACGATTCATAAGTTCGTCACCCCCCTTTGTCATTATAAGAGAGGGGGTGACGAACTTATGATTTGCTGTACTAGGCTTTCTGAGATTTTATCCCGTGGTCGTGAACGTGCTCGTGAACATGAACGCGCTCGTGAATATGCTCGTGAACGTGCCGTTCAGGTGCGATGTATGTTCACGAGCACGTTCACGTTCACGAGCACGTTCACGTTCACGTTCACGTTCACGAGCACGTTCACGTTCATGTTCACGAGCACGTTCACGTTCATGTTCACGAGCACGTTCACGGGCAGGGCTACTAGGCGTTATAATCAGAAAAAAACCTGGTTTCCTAAGATTTATGCGGCAGATTCCACAGATTTTACCTCGGGAATCTCCTGTTTCAGGAACCGTTCTATTCCGTTTTTGAGGGTCATCTGTGACATGGGGCATCCGGCGCAGGCGCCTTGCAGCCGAACTTTGACGATGCCATCTTCCACTTCGACAAGCTCAACATCGCCACCGTCCGCCTGAAGCTGGGGCCTGACTTTGTTTAACGCCTCTTGTACTTTTTCTTTCATAACTATTTTCCTCGATTTATACGCCATATGGAATTTTTTAAACACAGAGGGCGCAGAGACAGGCGCGGAGTTCCGCAGAGACTCCGTGAATCCTCTGTGGTTTGAAAAAGCTGCATATAACGTGATTTATGGTTTCTGACATTTAATCGGAACGCCTCCAATCGGACGGCGAAACAAACTTTGAAGTAACAAGGTCTTTGGGCCAGATGCACTCAAACTTGTTCTGAATGATCTGCAAGACCAGTGTGGGAAAGCTGTTCTGTCTCTCGAATTTCCTGTAATTGCTGAATTTCACAGGACCGAAAGGGGTTTTCATATCGGTCTGATTCAGTGTCGCCCTGATATTTGCCGAGTCATAAGATTCAGCCCGTCTCAGAGCATCCGCTGCCACAAGCAGCGCCGAATATGCTTCCGCTCCGTGATAGTCCGGTGTTTCGGAATACTTTTCAACATGCTGATTGTAATACGCCTTTGCTCTGGGATACTTTGACTGGTGATGCCACAGTGACACGGTCACCAAGTTATCAGCGGACTCTCCTGCCATTGTGACAAATTTCTGGTGGGTAAATCCTCCCGCGCCCCCGCAAAGGAGCGCGTTGATCTTCATTTCCCGGATTTTTTTAACCAGAGCGACGCCGTCTTTGAGATAAGAGACCATGTAGATCACATCCGGAGGCTCTTCTTTCAGGGGAGCAAGAATTCTTTGAAAGTAAGCCGAGCCTGCTCTTTCCTTGTGATAAGGGATGATCTTTCGTATTTCAATGTCATGTTCCCTGCAAAACCACATCATCCTGAGCGCGCTGCCAGTTCCGTAAGGACTGTTTTCATACACAATCGCCATTGTTTTCGGTCTGATTTCCTTCAGAAAAAAATCTTCCAGCCCTTTTGTGTATTCACTGGCCGGCGGATTAAGCCTGAAAACATTTTCCCACTTCCTATGGGTGATTCTGTCATCCGCGGCCGTGCATATTAAGAAAGGAATGTCCAATTTATTCGCTATCCTGGCTGTGTAAATCGTATTGCTGCTGGCGTATCCCCCGGTCAGCATCACAGCCCCTTTTTTTGCCAATTCCCTGACAACCTTCTCTCCGGGTTCCCGTTCTCCCTGATCGTCTCCATACACAAGCTTCAGAGGCCGGCCTTTAATTCCGCCCTCTTTGTTGATAAGTTCCAGAGCCATCTGATATGAATTTCTCATCATCTCCGCATAAGGATACTCTTCCCAATGCAGCATACCGATAATAAGGGGTTCGGATGCGCAACCGATTCCCGGAACAATAAAATTTCCTGCTGTCAGAACAAAAATAAGACAAAATACAAACTTTAATTTATGTTTCATGCAAATATCCCCCGTAGTAAGGGTTGAAAGGGTTAAGGGTTAAGGGTTAAGGGGGTAAGGGTTAAGGGTTATAAGGGTTAAGGGTTAAGGGTTAAGGGTTAAGAAGTTCCCTGCATCCGAGCTTAACCCTTAACCCCTAACCCCTAACCCTTAACCCTTATAACCCTTAACCCTTAACCCCCTACATATCACCTTTAAAAAACTGATCTGCATCGGTGACCAGATCCGGACTTTTCGCATATTTTTTGGGTACGGTTCCTGCTTTGAAGCACTCAAAAATTGTTTTTTTCGTTCCGGGGACAGCCAAAAGTCCGGTTTCAGCATCGATCTTGGAAAAAACGACTCCCCTCGGCGTTTTGAAGGACCGGATCGGTTTTCCTTTAAGTATCTTCTTCATAAAACCGAGCCATATCGGGCTGGCTGCCCTGCCTCCGGTCTCCCTTCTTCCCAGTGAACGCTCCTTGTCAAACCCCACCCATGTTCCGGTGACATACCCGGGCGTATATCCGACAAACCAGGCATCATGCAGATTGTTTGTTGTTCCGGTTTTGCCGGCTGCGGGTCTGCCCAGAGCCCGAACTCTGGCGCCGGTACCGTGTTTGACCACACTTTCAAGAAGGCTGGTCATAATATAAGCCGTGCTCCTTTCAATGACCTGTTGTCTCTCAAATCCTGTTTCCTGGATTTCATTTCCGTCCCGATCGACAATCTTTGTGATAAAGACAGGCTCTATCAGCTCCCCGAGATTTGCAAAAACCGAATAGGCTTTGACCAGTTCGAGCAGAGAGACTCCCGATGATCCGAGGGCCAATGACAGGTCTCCGTACAATTCGGATGTGATACCGAGTTTTTTGGCGTATTTCACAGTATAACCAACCCCGATATCATCCATAATCTTTATGGTTGCCAGATTGCGTGACGCTGCAAGGGCCTTTCGGAGAAGGGTGGGGCCGTGAAATCTTCTGCCGTAATTTCTGGGTTTCCATATTTTTCTGTATTTATCCCGGTAAATCATGGCGTTATCAATGATCTGAGTTGCAGGGGTGTATCCCTTGTCAATTGCCGCGGCATATACGATGGGTTTGAAAGCGGATCCAGGCTGCCGCCTCGACTGAACTGCCCGGTTGAACTGGCTTTCCCTGAAATCCCGTCCGCCCACCATCGCCTTGACATGGCCGGTTCCCGCTTCAACACACAGCAGGCCCCCCTGAACTCTCGGTTTCTGTTTCAGGGCAAGTGCCCAGCGATCTCCTTTTTCTGTTTTTCCTTTGATTTTTACCTTTATAACATCCCCCACACGCAAGGTATGTTCCGACCATGGCATATCCGCTTCTCTGAGTATGCCTTCGGCATCTCCCATGCGGACTGTCATTGTTCTGCTTTTATCAGGACCGTTTGTTTCTGTCACCACCCCCTTTACAATTTTTCCCTCTTTCAGTCCTTTTTTATTGAAGGTTCTCTGAAGTCTCTTTGAAAATGCCTCGATTTCTTTTGGCCTGAGATGTTTTATGGTCTCCTTGTATCCATGGCGTCTGTCAAGTGCTTTCAAACCTTTCTCAACCTCCGCCCGAGCGGCTTTCTGTATTTCAATATTCACAGCTGTGTAAATTTTCAGCCCCCCCTCATATAAAGCTTTCCGGCCATATTTTTCTTCAACATACCGCCTGACATGCTCTGTGTAAAAAGGGACTTTTTCTATAAACCAGTTTCGCCTCGGTTTTATGTCAAGCTTGCTATTCGCTGCCTCTTCCGCCTGAGCCTGGGTGATATAGCCTTCTGTGGCCATACGTTTTAAGACATATCTCTGGCGTTCCTTGGCTCTTTCCGGATGATTAAAAGGAGACGCTTTGCCAGGGGCCTTGGGAAGTCCCGCCAAAATGGCGCATTCTGCAAGACTCAGATCTTTTACGGATTTCCCGAAATAATTTTCAGCAGCGGCTTCCACCCCATAAGCGCCGTGGCCAAGATAAATCTGATTCAGATACAGAAACAGAATTTCCTCTTTGGTGAATGCCTTGTCTATGCGGTAGGCAAGTATGGCTTCTTTTATCTTCCGGGTGTATTTTTTTTCAGATGTCAGCAAAAAATATTTTATCACCTGCTGGGTGATGGTGCTGCCTCCCTGAACCACAGCTCCCGCTTCTATGTTTTTGAGAAACGCTCTGACAATGCTGATAACATCAACACCTCCATGTTTGAAGAATCTCGAATCTTCTGCCGCGACAAATGCTTTAATCAGCATTTTCGGCATTTCGGATAACGGAGTTACAATTCTTCTTTCCCTGTAAAATTCAGCAATTTTTCTGTTATCATCCGAATATACCGTGGTAATCCCGGGCGGATGGTACTCTTTCAGGGAAGAGAGTTCAGGGAGATCCCGGCTGAAATGGCGGTAAGTGTAATACCCGCCCGCAACCGCGATAACACAGCATATCATCATAAAAAAGGTCATCCAGAGGGACCATTTGACAATTTTGTTGATCGCTCCCTGTGTTTGTTTTTTTGATGCCTGAGATACGCGTTTGTTTTTTGATGTCTGAGATGTGCGTCTGTTTTTTAACATAGCAACAAATACTCCTGATTCGTTATTAATATTAAAGTAAAAACCCGAAAATTAAAAATTAAGCTGTAATTGACATATTTCAACTTTTAATTTTAATTTTTGGCATCCTTCATTTGTCATCTGA
>JAUCGI010000223.1 GCA_030378035.1 Desulfobacterales bacterium HSG2 | reverse complement strand
AAAATAGTACAGCAACTTGTAAATTCGTCACCCCGTCAAAAACGGAGAGCTTCACAACTTGGTCGTTACGTTCGTCCGCGACCATCCGTGCTGTCAGAAAGGTTGGCGGATATTGAAACGGGGTTGCTGAAATTATCGATTTCTCTCAGGAGATTGCCGGTGGAGGATGCTTTGAATACCTGCCCGTACTCACTGGCTGTCCACAGGCCAAAGGATATTCCCTTTCTCCCGAAATGGGCTGAGAGTATGTCAAGGTCCCCCTGTGTCAATACTGCCGTCTTTGTCCAGATCCGCATCAGGGTTCCAATTCTCATCCCCGGTCCCTGAGCCGTTGGCAAGGCCGAACATGATCAGGTCATAACCGTCCACCCGGCCTGAACCGTTCATATCTCCGGGGAGTCCCAGGGCCGTGACAGGAAGCAGCAAAATCACAGCCAGCAAACATGGCAAATATTTGGGAAATGTGCTGAAATACATAAAATCTCCTTCAGGTTTAAACATCCGTGAAAAGAATCTTTGACATATACTGTTTGCGACATCATCGAGTCGCCGAACTTTTTTGGCCACCTTCTCTCTACAGGTTAAAATCCTAGCGTACAAATATATTTGGCTATGGTATATCTCTTTGATAATTCTCTTTTTATTTTATCCTTTAAATTAAAAAAAAGGACTGTCTCCTCGGGAATCAGATTCATTTTTTCGTATGAATAGAGAATAACAAATCCCCCCATACTAGTATCAGAATGTAATTCGCGTGGCCATCCCTGATAAACAACCATGCCGGGAACTGACTCATAACTCAGATAATAATTATCCTCAATATCTCTGAAATTTTCATCTGTTTTTTCAAGTGATGCTCTCGATATGCTTAACGGAGTCAGACTTTCTCTGATAAAATCATCAAGTCCCTCCGGAATAACTGAGGAATCCTCAGCTTCAATCAGGTGCCAAGCATCATTAAGAAACGGTTTTATCTGCTCCATGCTTTCGTCAGAAAGCATGTAGGTCAAATCAATTTTATGTCTCGTCCCCAGAATTTTGTTTTCGACAGACCACTCATTGCGATTCACTTCAAAAAAGTCTCTGGCAAACGGTTCAGGAAGTGCGGTTTCATTTTCCGCAACGGCCTCAAATTTGGGTTTGTCCATTGTGATAGTGACTGTTACAGGTGCAAACAAATGCCAAAAGGCTCCCATTTTAATCTCCTTATATATAATTAAAGTTTATACTCTGTCGGAATTTGCTTTTTTCGCCTAACGCCCGATACCCTGTCCGCCTCTTTGCCTTTGCTCGTCGGTCGGATCAGGGCTAGGCCGTCTAAATCAGCTAATTTCCCTTGCCCACTTTTTGGACCCCTGATATTCAGGCTGATTCCCGTCAGAACGGGCATTATGGTCAAATTTTTCAGGGCCGGAAATCAGGCAAAAAATAATGGCTAAAAACGACATTTTTAGACGGCCTAGATCAGGGCGAACCCTTTAATACCAAGAGTGTTACGGTCTGAGTATTCCTATGAGAACCGAAAAAAGTTCTTCAAGGTCGGAAGGGACCCGGTAAGAATCAATATCTTTTGATACCAGTTTTTCCTTTCTGTCAATATGCAAGCTAATCGGCGGACATATGGAGCGTAGCGGAGTGTGCCTGTCCGGTTGAGCGATGTGTTATGCATTATTTGCAGCTTTGAATACAACCTTCCAATTGAGAAACAATTACATGAGAAACAAAACTCATGGATGCCGCAGTTAGTTTAATATCAGTTTCATCAATAGTAATTCGAGTTCCGTCTGCGATCAAATCTGGGAAATGCCTTATCCATGATGATCGAGGCAGATAACAAAAAACCTTTTCTCTGAAACTTGAGGTGACTTTTGAAAAGCAGTGTTCAATTGTATGCCTAACCTGAAAAGCAGTTATTATCTGATGAATAGGATGAAGATTGGTATGACACAATTCGCATGGAAGCTTATTTAAAAAATCAGAAATATCCGCATCTGTGAAAAAATTAAAAATTCTCCAACCACACTGATCTAACATTCTGATCATTCTCTCAAGTCCGTAATCCGGAATTGCCTTTTGTATGAAAAGTTCCTGAGCCCCTGTAAATCCAAGTTGAGCAAAATCATAGAAAAATTTTTTCTTATCCTGAATACAATCTCTTAACCCCTCGTGGTTTTTTGGAAGATTACCTGATTTTTCGGCGATAAAAAGAAGGTGTCTGATAACAAAACGACAGTAAATAGAGAAAAATAATTCAAATTCTGTCTTAAGCCCGACAATGCATGCCTTTTCAATGTGGTCTTTCACTGCCATACCATTGGTAATACTTTCATCTAAAGATAGAAGCGAGGCTGTATTAGAAGAAAAAAGAGAAATTTCCTCTGAATAACTTTTCTTGAGAACCTCAAACCCTATAATTTGACGATAAAGACGTCTTAAAAACTTTCCTTTGTAATAAGAAATACCGATGGTTTTATCTTTTTCCATATTAAACATTCATTCCAATCCTATTTATTAAGAGCATAACATGAGAAATGATTTGAAAAAATTAACTTAGATGAATAGAATATCTTTTTAGCATTCTCTCTTTTTCAATGCTGTTCAACTTTATTTCAGCTACATCCATATCCGGATTAATTTTTTCTATCTCAATTCTCAGAATATCCACATCCTTTCCGATATCACTTTTGCCTCGTCTTTTTTTCTTTAAGACAGTTTTCATTCTGTCTATTTGATTAAGTAACGGTTTTCTGAACTCCAGTGCTTCTTTTGGGTTCGCCTGCCTCGGACAATTCTGTGACGACGGGAACTCCCGTGACAAGAAAGGCTATTCTCCTCATTATTTGGCATTCTCTCGTCCATATTGCCCTTTTTAGGCCAAAAAAAGCGATTATAGGCCCATTTTTAGGCCAAAATCAACATATAAATCCTCTAATATTAGGTACTTAGCTTGGTCCGACCCCGTTCGGACCCCCCGTTCGGACCCCGTTCGGTACCCATGCCTATTTTCCAAATCGGTTTCTTGTACCATTTGTGGCCTCACTGACTCAACAAAAAGCCTGTTCCAGCGTATTCAGATTTTGAATTTCTTTAATCCCCTTAACTCCTTAAAGGTGAATGACTTTGGAACTTCTTTAAATTCCTTAATGGCTGAGGTTCTTCTGAAACCTGTGTAAAAGGCATAGTCAAGCAATAATGCCTCGTATTTTTCGTTTCTCTTATCGGGAGTAATTCCAGGGTGTAAAATATGTAGAAACCTCAGATCAATTAGTTTTTTGACAAGCTGATATTTTTCGTTTTTGGAATCAGCATGAATTAGAAAGACGTTTGAGTGTGCTTGGTCAACACAAAAAGATTTTATTTCAATGTCGCGGACCAGTTTCCCCATATTCAGCAGTTTCCTGTCAGAAATGCGGTAATGTTTCAGCATGGATTCAAATGTTGACTGGTTGAAATTTCGTCTGATCTCTGAATAAGGGGTGTCAAACTGGATTCCTTTATCAATCATTCGGCCTCTGGGTATATCAGTATTTCGGCCCGGGGTCGATACAGCGTTTTATCAGCCACACAGAAGCAAGCTTGTCCGCCTCCAGACCTCCCCATGTGGAAAATGTTTTTGCGAGACTGCCCGATACAGAAAAAGACGGATATCAGGCATTTTTTTCACTGCACATTCAGCCCTCTTTGAAAAAAAAATATTCTGAGATAATGTTCAAAACAATTGGAAGCCTGTATATCCTCCCTTACCGGCACAAAGTGCCATCCACGCTCCTGAAAAGCGACTACAATCTGCCCTTTTGTAAGATTTCGGACAGCCTCCCTATTCAGTTGAAGCCTATAATACAGAAAAAGACGGATGTCAACCCTATTCCCTATTCCCTATTCCCTATTCGGTTAAAGTCTGTAATACAGAAAAAGACGGATGTCAACACTTTTTTTCACCGCACACAGTTATGGTGGGCTGATGAAAATGTCACAAACAGGGTTGCCAGTTGTGATCCTGTTTTTGTTCCCCCTCATTTTTTTGGCCCGAAAATCAGCCGCCTGAAAAATGGCGGGGAACAAAAACGGGATCAGCTTTCGGGAACATCGGCAACATTTTCATCACCCCACAGTTATGGTATAATGGCGGCTTTCAACTCAGAGCTTTAAGCAATATCCTCCTTACCGCACAAAGTGCCGTTCCTGAAAGCGCTTACAATCTGCTCTTTTGTAAGATTTCGGACAGCCTGTCCCATAATTTTATGACCTCCCGCTACACAGCATTGCAATGGAACAATGCTTTGTCAGTGTTGTGGGTAACATAGATGATGGTAACCGGGGACATCCGCCTGTTTTCAGAGAAAGGGTCATTTGCAGAAGCTCATCTTTAAGGAGATCATCCAGATTGCTGAAAGGCTCATCCATCAGCAGGTATTCCGGATCTGAGGCCAAAGCCCTTGCAATGGCAAGCCGCTGGCGTTCCCGCCGGACAGTTCATTTGGATACCGGTTTTCATATCCTTCCAGATGCACCCTCACCAGGTCTTTTTTTTCATATGCTCCCGATTGCCGCGCGTCGGTTCCCGCATTACAAACCTGATATGTTTACCGACAGTTATATGGGGCCAGAGCGCAAGGGACTGGAATATTATGGATACCCTGCGAACCCGCTTTTCAGGCGTCGTAACGGTCCTGCCTGACAGTCTGACCTTTCCCTCGCAAGGCATCTCCAGCCCCCGCGATAATCCTGAGCAGGGAGGTCTTCCCGGAAGGGCCCAGCAACGCGAGAATATTACCGGTTTCAACCTCCAGATTAATATCCTTATAATATATATTGGGTGCCGATTTTGCCGGAAAGGTTTGTCAGTTCGATCATTTGTCATTTGTCAGGTCGCCCGGTTCCTGACAATGATGCTATATAAATAAAGCATCGCCGCTGCTTGGAATAGTTAGTTCGGATTTGCCAATTGTCTGTTGTCTGATCGCGCCCGGTTCCTGACAATGATGTTATATAAAGGATAAAGCATCTTTGCACCGACCGGAATAGTCAGTTCGATCATTCGGGTTTGGCAATTGTCTGTTGTCGCGCCCGGTTCCTGACAATGATGTTATATAAAGGATAGCTGCACCGACCGCAATAAACAGCAATATCGCGCTCAGGGCAAAGACCGTCTCCGCGCCGTAGTACATGAAATTATAAGGGTTGCCTTTCCGGGCGCGATCACCGTCCCCAGATTGGACAGGGAAAGGACTAAGCCAGTCAGAAAGCCGGCCGTGATTCCGGGCAGTGGCAGCAGAATACCCCGGAAAACCTTCAGACAACTTCCGGTTCCGAGAAGACCGACTCTTCAAATTCAGGATTGATCTGTCTGATTTTTGCCGAAATGACTTTGATTACAAAAGGACTGTACGCTGAAACAAACGCGATGATCAGAATAGCGGAGGATTCATATATCCTGTCCAGACCTCCCGGTTCCAGACATGAATCAGGCCGATGCCTAGGCAACGGAGGGCACACCAAAGGGAAGCTGGGTAAATAATCCAGGAAAGTGGCACCCCGGGTTCTTTCCAGGTAATAAGAGACAGGAACAGTGAAACAGATCATCAGGAACGCGCCGCGGATATAAAAAGGAATACCAAAAAAATACTTGTTCTTTTTCCCATTTTCTACTCCTGTTATTAGTAACCATTGACGATTAACTACCGAGCACTTCAACTATTACCTAAATTGAGCGATTCTTTTCAGAAAAACTGGCTGAAAGTCCGGTAATCGGAGATTTGTCCATTTTATGGTTTTCACCCAATGGGTGAAAGCCCGGAAATCGCTGAGGCCCTGATATTACAGACTGTGAATCATATTCAGGCCAAAGAATCGCTCAATTTAGGTATTATAAAATGAAAAGTCGAAAATCAGTCTCTCGATAATTTTAGAGTTTTCTTGGGAGATATTCACCAATTGGAAACCGATATCGTAAAAATCAGGGTTGACACCTTTCCTGCACCACATACTTCTGGCATCAAAAGTAATTTGCTTTTGCCCTTTTATTTCCTCCGGCAGGTCCATTTTCAATTGGAAAGCGGAGTTTACTTTAATCGGCTTCTCGCTTGTCAGCATGAGACCTTCGGTTGTGATATTGACCAATTGCCCGATACGTTTATTGGCATCCATATCAAAAACACTCAAATAATAAATTAACTGCTTTCTTTTAAGTCTTCTTTTATCTGGCATCTCGACGCTTCCTTCAGAGGGTCACTCGGAATATAATCTATCGGAATAATCTAAGTACCTGGCCAAAAGTTTTCCGGGATTTCCATTATAAGCAGATACCTGAAAATTTATGGCTGGGTACTTATGAGTGCGTTTCCAAAGTGTCGATAATAAAAAGTGGCAACTCTGTTTAAACAACCGACACAGGCTTGTGAACCACGGAAATCGGTGTCAGTGATTTCACAGCCGGTTACCATATTTTACCGTCACTTAGGGAATGCCCCCGACCTTTGCGGCTCAGGAGTGCAAAACCGGTTTTGTGCGTTCCGCCCAAAGTGTGTTCCTTTCCGAACCATCCCGGTATTGCCAAAGTGCTCCGGACGGCCAAAAATAAATTCTTCCGAAGTTTCAAAAACTCTGAGCGATTTTTCATGTTAAGATATTATTGTGGCAGGCATAGTAGGAACCAATGTTGAGAGCGTAACCCTTGATAAATTGAGGATGGCACAGCCTGTTATCAGCTTTTTCTATGATTGCCATAACAATAAAAAATGTGTCAGACTGTAGATTTTCAGAGACTATCAGCAGAAACCAAGTTTTCTGAAAAAAACTGAAAGTCTGTAGAGGGTGTTTGAAAACACCCTTTGGCCTTGATTCCGCCCGTATCCGTGCCCGATTTTCGGGCAGGGGATGCGCGTGTGGGCTAGTTTTCAAACACCTTCTAAGGGATGGCATACAGCCAATTCAAACTTGCTGTATCGGCTGTATGCTGTGTAAGAGGTTAAGAAATAATGGCAGGCGAAAGTTGCCTGGATCATTCATCCTTATCCTTCATATTTAAAGGACAGATCCACCCTGACGCGAAAAGCGGCAACTTTCCCATCCTCAACTTTCATATCAAGCTTGTTGACTTCTGCAATCCTCAGATTCTTAAGGGACTTGCCGGCCCTTTCCACAGCGGCTTTTGCAGCATCTTCCCATGAAGTCTCACTTGTTCCCACCAATTCAATAACTTTGTAAACAGACATAATAATCTCCTCCTTGTTAGATTTCAGAGCTGCTACTGAGCTCCGTTTCTGTTGTTTGCCTGATGAGGGCTGGGTTAACAAGATTATCCGGACATCGGATCACCTCCTTATTTTACCCGTAAACCCGCCGGATGAAGGGACGCCGCAAATCACAGTTATGAAGCTCCTTTCATCTGTAACAGGCACTTATTCAGATAAACAGCCATGTCTATATCAGAATAATATGAAAACTACAAGCATTCTTATCTTTTAATATCAGATTTTTTATCAAAATGTCGGCATCCTTCATTTGTCAGTTGACACTTTTGAAAGAACGAACTCATCCGCGCTTATCTGCGTCCCGTTGTTCTTCAAAAAAGTGTAAAGTATTTTTGAACTAATATGAAAGATGCCGATCAAGTTACAATATTTCGGGAAACTGCTGTTAAGGTTGGCATCCTTCATCTGTCAGTTTACATTTTATCGCGGAACGATTTTGCAAACCGTTCCGAGCGACCTGCAAAGCCGTTCCGCAAGTCGGAAAAAGTGTGAACCACTTTTCAGCTTCCATGAAGGATGCCTTAAGGTTTCCCGATTTTTAAGAAGCTTGATCGGATTGCCTTGCACTCTGTATTGCCGTCCGGCAAACGCTTTCTTAGTTACAAGTTACATGAACAAACATGAGAGTATTCAAAAATGCGGGTAGCATGCTCTGGATGCCGAAGCATAAAACAACCGTATTTTTACCCGACAAATCTGTTCTGAATTTCCGGAAGTTTACGAGATATTTTGATAATCCATTTCATAAAACAGAGGTAAAAGTCAATGGGGTGAAAATAGTATTCAAAGGTAGAAATATCCTACTTCCGAGACAAAAAGTCTTACACCACGGGGTATGTTCGTAGTTCCGCCTTTAGGCGGTGCCGCACCGCCTAAAGGCGGAACTACGAACTTAAAAATCAGAGGTTTCCGTTTTTTACATGAAAGTAAAATCTTCAGAATAATGGGTAAAACGACAATCACAGTCTGAAAGCGCAAACAGATTATCCGTGTGTGCCTGTTAAACCCCGGAAAAATCTTCAATACCCGGGCAAAGGCTCTTTTTGATAATTGAGACGACCGAAATTCTGGAAACTTCGTTCGGTGTCCGGACAGAAATGTATGCGCTACCGTTTATGAGGTGAATAGGGGGCGAGACCTTCAGAAAAGTAAAAGAATAAAAGCATAATTCAGTTGCAAAAAAACCCCCGCCATGCCGTGTTGGCAGATCTTTGAACTTAATAATTTCATTGTGGGCACCTCGTATGATTTCTTCAGGCTTTTCTGTCCCGGCAGAACCTGCACACCAAAACCAGAGAAGGCTCCCTTTTATGTGATGTTAGATCAAAGAGCATCTTCCAATCACGAACACGGCAGGGGTCAGCTTTGTCAGTTTATGCACTTCTGAAATATAAAAAACTATTTAGGGCACCTTTCCTTCCAACAAAATGAGCTGGAGGCAATCTGTGATACATACACGCCCGATTCCATCTGACCAGACTTCATTAAAGATTATTATCAGACACGGGACAATTTATTTATAAGCATGTTTAATGCGAATTAAGAGTTAAAATGAATCTTTATAAAATCAGATTCCTGTGATTCGTACACAGATTTGTAATTCCTAATTCCCCAATTCCTAACTCGCTATGTCTAATGTATGTATCAAACTTGCTGATCGTTCGGTTATCTCCTGCACCATATCCGAATATTTTCTTTTCAGTTTATAATTTTCACCCGCAATATTCAAGGCAGCCAAAATCAGAATCGTTTGTTCCGGCACTGGTGATTTTGCTGACAATTGAAGTTCGATTTTGGCCACTTCCTTTACCAGCAAATTGGCCGCCTCCCTTGCTTCTGAAAGTTCTGATTCCGTCTTGAATGTGTATGACTGGCCAAAAAGCTCTATATTTACGAGTTGTTCCAATGATTCAGGATTCTGTTAGCTTTTAAGAAAAACATTTTAATTATGTACTATTATTCCTGCCAGCCTGCTTTATCAGCTTTCCTTCAACTTGGCCAGCAGACCGTCAATTTTTGACCGGATAAATGTCTTCTCTTCAACATTGCGATTTTCCATTTCAGCTTTCTTCTGAAGTTCCTGCTCTAATTGGTTAATTTTATTAGTAAGTTTTGAATTATCTGATTCAAGCGACTTGCATCGCCCGATTAATTTTTCGACTTTTTTTTCAACTTCCTCAAATTGTCGCAGTATCTTTTCGTTTTCCAATTTCTCACCTCAGTTTCTCAGTATAATCTTTTATATAAACAAAAGTCAAGTTTTTCTGTCATATTTTTCCTGACCGCATAATTGATTCAACAGTTGCCAAGTCATGAAGGGTGTTGATCCCCATCACTTCATTCGGATTATCGCCGACCATCACCCCGATACGCTTCCCTTCTTTATAGCCGATCCCGATAATATCCGTCAGATAAAACTCTCCCTGAGCGTTATCCGGTCTGATTTTTTGCAACACATCCGTCAGGAATTGTTTTCTGACACAGTAGATTCCTGTATTAATCGTATTTATCTTTTTTTGTTCCTCGGTTGCATCCGCCTCTTCAACAATTCCGGTAAGATTCATGTTTTCATCTGTAAGTATCCTGCCATAACCGGCAGGGTCATCAATCTGAACTGCCAAAAGGGATATGTCACGCTCTGCCGCAAGATGCTCATCTGTAAACCGCGTGAGCGTATCCGCCCTGATCAGCGGCACATCCCCGCATAAAATCAGCACATGCTCAGTCTGTCCGGTAAGACTCGGAAGCGCGCATGAAACCGCATGCCCTGTTCCCAGTTGCTCTTTCTGCAAGGCAAACACAGCTTCATACTCTTTTGACACAATTTCCCGTACTTTTTCCGCCTGATTGCCGATGACAAGGATGACATTATTCCCGGCAACCTTTTTTGCTGTTCCCACCACATACAGAACCATGGCTTTGCCAAGAATTTCGTGCAGTACTTTGGCCTTATCCGATTTCATGCGTGTGCCCAGACCTGCAGCCAGGATGATGACTGCCATACCGGAATCCTTTTGCATCTTTCCTCTCTTTTTTCTGACAGAAACAATCTGTAAAATAATTGATTATAACGGATTCAGATCGCCGTGAACTTGAACTTGAACGTGAACTTGAACATTCATTTACGGCAAGTTCAGGTTCAAGTTCAAGTTCAAGTTCAAGTTCAAGTTTACGTTCAAGTTCAAGTTCAAGTTCAAGTTCAAGTATAAGTTTACGTTCACGGGATCTCTGAATCCGTAAAATAAAAAGGGCAAACCATAATTATAATATATAGCCTGCCCCTGTTTGCAACATGTTATCCCCGTAAAGTTAAGGATGACATCAACCGCGCTTCGCCCCTGCCACTTTTAACCTGTACATGGCTTTTTCCAAAGCGGTTCTGGCCCTGATATAATCTATCTCTTCCTTCCTTTCCATGGCCAGACGTTCTTGTGCGCGTTCCAGAGCAGACTGTGCGCGTTCCAAATCAATATCGCGTCTTCTCTCAGCCGATTCTGCGAGAATGGTTACTTTGTCAGGAAGCGCCTCTGCAAATCCGCTACTGACAAAGATCACTCTGTCATTCCCGTCCGCATCGGTGTATCGGACAGTACCCACTTTGAGAGTACTCAGAAAAGGTGTGTGACCGACCAGCACGCCGAACTCCCCGAGCGTGCCCGGTGCCATTACAATCTGAACATCCTCGCTGACAACAGCCTTTTCCGGGGTAACAATCTCTAATCGAATATTTTCAGCCATATTTTACCCTCACAGTTCAGCGACCCGTTGCCCGCTGTCACAGACAAACGGGTCGCTGAAAGTTATGCCGCCGCGGCCATCTCTTTGGCTCTTTCAGCTGCCTCTTCGATTCCGCCTACCATGTAGAATGCCTGCTCAGGAATATCATCATGCTTGCCATCGCAAATTTCCTTAAAAGCTCTCACGGTATCTTCGATTTTAACATATTTGCCTGCTGTGCCGGTAAAGGTTTCAGCCACATGGAAGGGCTGGGAGAGGAATCTCTGAATCTTCCTTGCCCGTGACACGGTAACTTTATCCTCGTCAGACAATTCTTCAATCCCCAGGATCGCAATGATATCCTGAAGCTCCTTATATTTCTGAAGAATCTGCTGAACTTCGCGGGCAACCAGATAATGCTCCTCTCCGATGTAAGAGGCGTCGAGGATTCTGGAACTCGAATCCAGCGGATCCACAGCCGGATAGATTCCCAGCTCGGCAATCTGCCGTGACAAAACAACCGTGCCGTCCAAATGGGCAAAAGTGGTTGCAGGGGCCGGGTCTGTCAGGTCATCCGCGGGCACATACACACACTGGACCGCGGTGATCGATCCTTTGTCCGTTGAGGTGATCCGTTCCTGAAGCTCGCCCAGGTCAACGGCCAGCGTCGGCTGATACCCGACAGCCGAGGGCATACGACCCAAAAGGGCCGAAACCTCGGAACCTGCCTGGGTAAACCGGAAAATGTTGTCAATAAAAATCAGCACATCCTGACCTTCCTCATCCCGGAAGTATTCCGCGGCAGTCAGCGCGGAAAGCGCAACCCTCGCACGCGCTCCGGGAGGCTCGGTCATCTGCCCGTAAATCAGGGCTGCTTTGGGAAGAACGCCTGAATCCTTCATTTCATGATACAGGTCATTTCCCTCACGGGTACGCTCCCCCACACCGGCAAACACGGAAATGCCGCCGTGCTGCATGGCGATGTTATGCACCATTTCCATCATGATAACGGTCTTGCCAACACCTGCGCCGCCGAACATCCCCATCTTGCCGCCTCGGGGAAACGGAACAAGCAGGTCGATCACCTTGACGCCGGTCTCAAGAACCCGCACTGTGGTATCCTGCTCTGTAAACTTCGGAGCTTCGCGGTGTATCGGCCGCATTTTTTCCTGGCTGATGTCACCCAGACCGTCCACCGGACGTCCGACCACGTTCAGGACGCGTCCGAGTCCGGCTTCCCCCACAGGCATCATGATCTGGTTGCCCGTATCTTTTACCGGCATTCCCCTGACCAGACCGTCAGTAACATCCATTGCGATGGTACGAACCACATTATCGCCCAGATGCTGGGCGACCTCAATTACAAGGTTATCCGGCTCATCGCTGATCGCGGGATTGCTGATCAGAAGCGCCGTATATATCGTAGGCAGTTTGCCCTGTTCAAACTCAACATCAACAACAGGTCCC
>JAUCGI010000017.1 GCA_030378035.1 Desulfobacterales bacterium HSG2 | reverse complement strand
GGTCGCGGAAGCCATAGCGGCGATTCTGGGCGTTGCCATTGAAGCAAAGGAACCTGATATCGCGAAACCCGGATGTTTTTTCGGTACGCAGGATGCGGATACAAAATATCTTTATGATGGTCTGAGTGATTGCAGGGCGGCCACGCTCCTGAGCGGCGGCATGAAAGTCTGTTCGGTGGGATGCCTCGGGCTGGGGAGTTGTGTTAAAGCATGTCCGTTTGACGCGCTTGAAATGGGTCCGGAGGGGCTCCCTGTGGTCAGTGAAGCGCGCTGCACAGGCTGCGGAACCTGTGAACGCGTCTGCCCGAAACACATTATCACGCTGTCATCGGTGACAAGGCGCGTTCTGCGGGAATACACCACTGAAGACTGTACCACGCCCTGCCAGAGGGCCTGTCCGGCCGGTATCAACATCCGTGAATATATCCGGCAGATCACCCTTGGGGATTATCACCGCGCGGTTCAGGTTATCAAGGAACGGAATCCGTTTCCCACCGTTATCGGCAGAATCTGCCCCCGTCCGTGTGAAACGGAGTGCAGACGTCAGTTGGCTGATGAATCTGTGGCCATCAATTTTCTGAAGCGCTTTGCTGCTGATTTTGAAAGGGAGAGCGGGGAAAGGATACTTCCGTACAAAGCTCCGGATACCGGCAGAAAGGTGGCCGTGGTCGGCGGCGGGGTGTCAGGGCTTTCCGCTGCTTATTTTGCAGCCCGCCTAGGGCATGAACCTGTGATATTTGAGGCCACATCCAGACTCGGGGGCCTGCTCAGGAGCGCGATAGCCGATTATCGGCTTTCGGATGAAATCCTGGACTGGGATATAGAAGGTGTCCTTGAAATGGGGGTGACGGCTCAGACAGAAAAGATGCTGGGAAAAGATTTCACTGTCAACTCACTTTTGGAGCAGGGTTTTGAAACGGTCCTCCTGGCCTCAGGGGGATGGGACAGCCGGCTGACCCGCGGCACTGATATCATAGAGCAGCCGATTCCCGGAACCTTCCTGCTTCTGGATCTGATACTGGCCGATTCGGAACGGCATAATAAAATTTACTGTGAGGCTGAGGTGGTCATCGCGGGCGGTGAGTCCCTCGCACTTGACGCGGCAAAGATCTGCAATGATCTCGGTGTGGAAAACATAACGATCCTGTTTCGGGAGACTCGGGATGAGAGTCCTGTGGAAGCGGCGGATATTGAAGCGATTCAGAAAGAGGGTGTCAATGTCATTTTTGACGCGGGCATCAACCGCATTTTCGGCGAGGATGATCGTCTGACCGAGCTGGAATATATGGAATTCGGTTCCGGGTCAACGACCACCATATCGGTAAAGACATTGTTTGTCGCGTCCGGGCGGTTTCCTGAACTGATATTTACAAAGCAGACTTCGGAGGCTGACGAATCCGATGAGGCTGCCGGATCCGATAAGGCCGGATCCGATAAGGCTCCCGAATCCGATAAGGCTCCCAAAGGTCCGATTCTCTGGGAAGCCGTTTCACCTTGCAAACAGCCCGCGTACAGCGATGAGGCGGGTCTGCTTGCTGAGGGTGACGCGCTGACAGATTACAGCGCGGCAATAAAGGCGATTGCCGCAGGGCGAAGGGCCGCGGCGTCCATGCATCAGATCATGTACGGGATACCCCTGAAGCATCCTGAAACGGTGATTAAATCCGATTCTGTGTTGCAAAATGTGGATCATCTTGAAGATGTTCTGCCTGTGGCGCGTCAGATCATGCCCCTCGGTAGCGCGCAAGAGACAGCAGTGGGCGGGGACCTTGAAAAAGGGTTTGCAGAGGAGACCGCACAGGCCGAAGCGGCACGGTGTCTTCAGTGTGGGCTGATTTGTTATGAGCGGACAGGGGGTGTTGTGGAAGAAGAGAAGAAGGAAGCGGCTTAGGTTTTTTGTTGGGATGGGGTGCTGAAATTTTTATTTTGGCACTCCTGTAAAAAAGGTCGGATGTGGGAATATTCTCTTTGGGATTAGATGCCCTTTTGTTGTGTACTTTGTTTTAGATGCCGTTTTGGATGATCGGAGAATTATAATGAACACAGTCAGCCTGCGATTGCCGAATTCTTTGCACGGCCTGTCTCTCGGTAAGCGTTCGAGTAAATCCGCCCGCCGCTTATCACTGTCGTTAGACAACAACCAGTATTTTAATAGAGAGATGTGATTATATTTACAATTAATATCTCAAAATAACAGGATAAAGCATGAGTAGCGTCAACATCAGGCGAGCAGTTGAAAATATAAAAACTGGCACTACAGTCTACGCACCTCTTGTCGAGGTAATGATCAATGGTATTCAAGCTATCGAAAGCAAGAATAATAAAAATGGTGAAATAACAATAATTGTAGAACGATCTAATCAGCTTGAAATTGCTGGTTCTCTACCTACTGTTAAAAATTTCGAGATGATAGATAATGGTGTTGGATTTACCGACGAAAATAGAGAATCCTTTGATACACTTTACTCGGATTATAAGATTAAGGACGGTGGGAAAGGATTCGGACGTTTCATATGCTTGAAGTATTTTGAAAATTTTAGTGTTGATAGTGTCTATGAAGATGGTGATGGATTAAAAAGACGAACATTCACGATGGGGAAACATAATGAAATCATTGTAAATGAGAAAATAGAACCATCGGAACTCACACATACTGGCTCAAAAATTCAGTTAACTTCTGTTAAGAATGGCAAATCTATAGACAAGACACTAAAAATAATAGCTAAAAGCATAGTCGAAAAAATTTTGCCCTATTTTATTACTCAAGATTACGCTTGTCCAAAGATTATCATTACCGAGAAAGATGATTCAGAGTCAATAGTTTTGAATAACTATGTGAATAATGAGATATCCGATGCGATAAGAGAAGTTAAAGTTTCTGAAAATACTTTTTCATTACAAGGAAATACATCGGAGCATGAATTTACTGTAAGAGTTTTCAAGTTTTTTTCGCCAAAACAGCAAAAAAGCAAAATCAGTTTGGTGGCTCATAAGCGAGAGGTTACAAGCACTGCAATGCATCATTACATCCCTGAATTTATTGACGAGTTCTACGAAAAAAAAACGAGTGGAAATAATAATAGGGAAAGGAATTACATTGTCAAAGCCTATGTTTTTGGCGATTATCTTGATAGTAACGTGTCTTTGGAACGCGGCGGATTTGAATTTCAAAAAAATAATGACCTTATCTTGGGAATTTCCCAAAGTGAAATCGAACAGGCCGCGGTTTCGATTGCGAAGAAAGCAGTTGGAGATGATATAACAACGCGACAAGAAAAGAAGAAGGAACGTGTTAAATCGTATGTGGAAGAGTATGCTCCCTGGCATCGGGAGATGATTGAAGCTATTGATTTGTCAAATATGCCATGCAACCTTTCAAATGAGGATATTGAATCTAAGTTACAGAACGAAAAATACAAACAAGAGGTTGTAATAAAGCAAGAAGTTAATCAATTGCTATCTGAAAGCAGTGTTGAGGGTATTAAAAAAAACATAACAAAAATTGTAAAGAAAATATCTGGAAACAGTAAAAATGATCTTATTCACTATATAGCTCTGCGACGTAATGTATTGGATATATTTAAGAGGAGTTTTGAGCTAGATACTAACGGAAAGTATTCATCTGAGGGTGTTGTCCACGATATTATTTTTCCAAGGAAAAGTGACACGGAAACAACATCATTTGAGGACCATAACCTTTGGATTATTGATGAGCGACTGAACTTTACCAACTACATTTCTTCAGATTTGCCGCTTAATGGTGGGAACTCTGAACGCCCAGATTTATTGGTATATGATCAACGCGTTGTCTTTAGAGGGGATAATGAAGCGAGTAATCCAGTAACAATTTTTGAATTTAAAAAACCTCAAAGAGATGACTTTGTTAATCCATCCTCCAGTGAAGATCCTGTACAACAAATTATTCGTTATGTAAATAGCATACGTGAAGGGAAATATAAGACACCACAAGGGAGAAAAATTCTTGTGTCGGATAATACACCGTTTTATGGTTATGTCATTTGTGACCTCACTGCAAAAGTTGAGAAGTGGCTGGATAAGGAGAAGGATTTTAAGCCTATGCCAGACCGTCTCGGATGGTTTCGATGGCGTGAAAACATAAATTTATACATTGAAGTTCTTAGCTGGGATAAGGTTTTACAAGACGCAACTATGAGAAATAAAATATTTTTTTATAAGCTTGGTATATAAATGTATCTATTATAGAATGCCTAACTCGGACGCAAAGGGTTCCGTTCCGCTAGCGTTCCACCCTTTGCGCCAGTAAGCTTAATGTTGTTTTCAATGAAACAGATCAGTTATGAAAGCGGAAAGAGGAAAGCACTCTGGTTTCAGTGAAACGGCTAACTAGCTAAGGCAGGGAGGAAGTGGAGCATTTCAGTTTCAGCGAGACGGGCAAAACCCTGGCTCCGATGCGGAACACACCTATCCGTCGGAGAGATCGCCGAAACAGCGTTTTGTTTCGATTTGCAGTTTGTTGCTGTTAAAAAATATATCATTTCTATTGAGATTGAAATGTGCCTTGATAAAATAAAGCCTGATATCGTACAAAGTTATCTCTGCGAAAACGTAACTGACGAGTTTTCAAAGCTGAACATTAACCTGAGTTCAAATATGGCAAAAGGCCATTTGGTAACTTATCAGTGGAATCGGCTGCCCAGTCAGTCGGATTTAATTGATAATTTACTTGACATTCTTGCTCAGGCGGCATTAGGTATGTGGCCGCTGTGGTATAATAACGATCAACTGTTCAAATTAACAAAACAGGGAAATACGGACAAAATTATATCGAATTTTTTAGCTGCCAGTGATATTGCTAAAATCCGACTGCATGTCTCAAAATCCTGGTTAAAAGAGGCGATAAGGTGTTGTCATTCCGGAATGCCGCCGCGTCTGAAAGGATTTCCAGTAACTGTTCAGATCAGACAGTTAGCTTTGGCTATTGACCCGGACCGACTGGTTATTGTCCTAGGTATCAATGATCATAATCCGCCAAAGGCCCGAATGCTTGGTCTGGCCAAGGCTTCCGACTGGATTGCAACTACAGCTAACGCAGGGATTGCCGTTTTTCTCCCTGAATTGCTGGCGAATAAAAAAGAGCTGGAAAGCATCTTATATGAGGCGATTCATCTTCGCCCATCCCAAGCAAAAAGGGATTCGGAAGTAAAAGAGGAAGAAAACAAGTTGCTGATTGCACCCGTAAAAGGGCAGCCGCACCCGTTCAGTCCGGGTGAAAAAGCACTTTATGAGCGTTTGGCAAAAGATGAGGAACTGTCCGGCCTCTTTGCTTTCAACCAGACCGTGAGAACGAAAAGACAAAACGCATATTTGGTGGATATTGTTTGGATGGAAGGAAAGGTGGTTGTTGAAGTTGACGGTTACAGATATCACAGTGATCAGTACGCATTCAGATATGACCGGCATCGGGATTATGAATTGTTAATCACCGGCTACCATGTTTTGAGGCTTCCCCATGATCTGGTGATGGAAGATGTGGACCGTGAAATTGAAAAAATAAGAGATGTGGTTCGATTTCGTAAAAGAAAGAAGGAGGAAAAGTGAAATTCAAGCCCAATCCAAGACAGGTACTTTATTTGTGGAAACTGCTGGTTTCAGATGAAGGGATTCCTTTGGGACAGGTCAAGCCAGCAACAGCAGCGGAAAGAAATGAACTGGAAAAAAACGGGTTGATTGACGTATCTCCTAAAACAAAGACTCCAAAAGGAGGCTATACAAAATATGTGACCCTGAGTGAGCATGGCTGGTTATGGGCAAGCGAAAATATAGATGCTGAAATCTCCAGATCCCAAGAGGCCGCAATGGTTCTGCATCAAGTCTTCTGCAAATTGAAAGGCTTTTTGAAAAATAACGAAAATATGGCGTTAGCGAGACTTTTTGCACCGAAGATATTGTCGGATATAAACCCTCTGGAACCGGCCGAGAAGAGTAATACCCAAGAAAGACAGCCCGAGAATCTTGAGGATATAATTCGGGAAGCATATTACCAACTCTCTGGCGGTAAGTGGAATTTCAGAGTACGCTTGTATGATTTAAGACAGTCTTTAGCAAGTGTCCCTCGTTCAGAGTTGGATACCAAATTGCTGTCCATGCAAAAAGAAAAAAAATTAGTAATCTACAAGCTGGATGATCCGTCAGAAATTACTCCTGAAGACGATCATGCATCCATTGATATTTTAGGTACGAAAAAACATATCGTTTATATGGAGGGATGAGCAATGGAACCGTTGGAAATATTACGCCGAGTCAATTTTAATTGGGTCGTTAAAACAGACATGCTCTGGGAAGATTCTTTATACGATATCCCTGAAATCAACGAGGATGTTAAAAAAGAACTTCTTGATCATATCATGTTAGAACACCAGTCGCCTCTCGGTTGGGTCATCGTGGGTGAAGGAGGCTCAGGTAAAACCCATCTGTTACGATCTGTAAGAAAGGAAATGGCCGGGAAAGAATGGGGTTTTATCATGGTCGATCTGACTGGTATCAATGACTTTTGGGAGACTACGCTATTTGAATTTATTGATTCCTTGCAAAAACCCTACTCAAACGGAGTGCCTCAGTATCAGATGATTCTGGAACATATCGTAAATTTTTTCAGCAAGAAAAAAGAAGGCCGCGCATGGGTTAAAAAGTTAGCTGAATCTCAACCAAAAAACCTGATAAATCATATTAACAAGATCATCAGCCTTTTAAGCAGGAAATTTAAAATTCAACTTCAAAAATATCACGACATTGTACGTGCAATCATATTGTTAAACTCCGATGATCCCAATCTTTCCAACCTGGGTTATCACTGGCTGCAAGGTATAGGCATAGAACACAGCGACAAAAACACCTTTCGATTTTCCACGGAAAAAAAAGATGCCACCCAAGTTGTGGAGGCATTATGCTGGCTGATGTCGTTGCGAAGCCCGTTTGTATTGGCTTTTGACCAGATGGATTCCATTGTCATGGAACACCATCTGATGGCGGGAAATGCTGCGACCGATGAGTTGGCAGATGAACAAAAGAAGTCCAAATCAATTATTGAAGGAATGGCTGGTGGATTGAGCGCCTTAGTGCAGTCTATTGCTGGTTCTGAAGCTAGAATTATCCTCTCTTGCCTTGAACCGACTTGGAAAATTCTTTTAAAAACTGTCAGCACGAACACTGCCCGATTTTATGAGCCTAAAACCCTTAAAACTCTGGGGGATAAAGAAATTGGTAAACAATTGGTGGAAATAAGGCTGCGACAGGCTTACGAAAAAGCCGGATTCAAGCCCGAATATCCGACATATCCTTTCAAGCCTGAAGCCTTTGATGAAAGAACAGATGGGGCATTTCCAAGGCAAATACTTCAGTTATGCTGTAAGCACCGGGAAAGATGTATCAATAAAAAACAGATCATAGAATCAGATGATTTGTTTTCGGGAATTCCACCATTAATTAGCGGTATTGATGAAAAAAGAATTAAAGATTTGGACGGACTTTTTAGCAAAAAAAAGTCAGAAGCCCCGATAGATCAGATTATAGATGAACAAAAAGAGGATAAGGTTTTTGGGGAGCTTTTGAAAGCTGCCTGCCAGATTATATTGTTGGAAAATGCTGTACCGGACAATGTAGATGCATCGGTAAACGTGAATCTTAGCGGCGGCAAACAATACCCTTCCATTCATGCCCGGATACGTTTGGAATACCCGAAGAAAGGAAACCGGGAAGAACACTTTTGCATCAGGGCAATTTTACGCAAACATGCCAGAGCGTTCCAGGCGCGACTGAAGGCAGCGATCATCTCATCCGGCATTGATAAAGATATAAAATTTCGGCGTTTACTGATTGTTCACTACTCAGAGCCTTCCGCGGGTACTATTACAAAAAAGTTAATCAACAGATTTAAAACTGCCGGCGGTAAGTTGATAAAGCCGGGTGATGATGAACTAAGAAACCTGTGGGCATTGGATCAGTTGAAAAGTAAAAATCACCCTGATTTTAAAAAATGGCTCCGATCAAAACGCCCCGTATCGAATCTGCCCATGTTTTCGGAATCAGTGAACTGGCTTTTCCGTCACTGCCACCCGGACCAGGAAGAGACAAAACAAACTAAGACAGATAATCAGAAGGCCGACAAAAATAAATCAGAGGAAACCACTAAAAAAAAAGAGCAGACAGAACCTAAAGCCAACGACCTGCCAGTGGGATTGCGTTTAATTGGTGATAAGATTCAAGGTACTGTCTCCATACCCATACCTGCGTTACGCAAGCACACTGTCATACTGGCAGGGGCAGGATCCGGAAAAACCGTTCTCGTAAAACGTATGGTGGAAGAGGCAGCATTGTTGGGAATCCCCTCTATCGTTCTTGATTGCGCTAATGATTTATCACGGATGGGAAAACCATGGCCCAGCCCGCCCTCTGCATGGAGCGGTCAGGATCGGGAAAAAGCCGGGCAATATCACGAAAAATCCAATGTAATTGTCTGGACACCGGGCATTGCCAAGGGCAACCCCATGAATTTTGAGCCATTGCCGAACCTTGCATCCGTTGCCCAGGACAGTGATGAACTTCAGCAGATGATTGACATGGCATTGGGAACCTTTCGAGACATCGCCGCTCCCGGCAAATCGGTCAAATCCAAAAAGAAACTTGGAATTCTGGCCGCAGCGATGGAATATTTCGCCAAACATCTTGATGGTGATCTGGATGAATTTCTGAATTTGCTGGATGACCTCCCGACGGAAGCTGCTGCCGGCATAGGTAATGCCGACAAGCTGGCGAGGGAAATAGCGGATCAGATCAGAGCAGAAATTCAAGTCAATGTTATGTTCAAACAAAAAGGGAGAGTCATAGAGCCGACCACTTTATTCGGTTTGGACAGATCCTCACAAAAAACCCGGATTTCCGTCATCAATTTTAGCGGTTTACCCAATCTTTGGTCTCAACAGCAGTTCGTGAACCAATTGGCAATGCTTCTGTTCACATGGATAAAGAAAAATCCACCGAGGCAAGGGCAACCTTTAACCGGGTTGCTGGTCATTGATGAGGCCAAGGACTTTGTGCCTTCCAGCGGAGATGTTCCTTCTCGAAACAGTTTGATTCGCCTTGGCAATCAGGCCCGGAAATACGGATTGGGACTTATCTTTGCCACTCAGGCACCAAAAAGCATTGATCACAATATCATCGCCAACTGTATCAACCAGTTTTACGGCCAAGCCAGTTCGCCAGCCGCAATTGACGCTATTGTGACTCAAATAAAACAACGCGGAGGATCAGGACAGGATATTCCCAAAATGGGCACGGGAAAATTTTATTTCTCGACCGAAAATTTAAAGGCACCATTGAAAATTAAAATACCTCTTTGTTTATCGTACCATCCGGATAATCCGCCTGATCAGCTTGAGGTAGTAGGGTTGGCCAAGGCTTCCCGAAATTTGATCTGATTCCGTTAAGTAAGGAATGATATGGGTTGCCGTATGTCACGAATTGAAAGATTCAGGGCTTTGCGGAATATGAGTTATTCTCATTCCCTGATACGAGGTTTTTACAGATATTTCCAACCCGGGGATGCTGATTTTCAACAATGAGAATCGTGTATTGGAAGAGAAAGAAGAATCCGAATAATTGAAAATAAAATGATTCATCAATTAAAAGAAGATATTAGGAAACAACTTAAATATTTGTTTGAAATTCATGAGGACATAAATGAAAGAAGCACCAAGGCTAAAACAGGCATTCTGATTAAGAGAAGCTCTAAGATTAGAATAAATGCTGTGATACTTAAGCTGTTTAACTTATTATCACAACTGAAATCTTTCAACAAAGAAAAACTCCAAAATATTATAACTGAATTCAATTCAGATCAGAAAAAGCTTCTGAGAGAAAAAATAAGTTCCATGAATCCGTATGCCTTTGAGCTGCTTATTAACGAGCTGCTTAAAAGCATGGGATATGAAAGCATCACCACCCAAAAAAGCGGGGATATGGGTATTGACATAGTGGCGGCTGTCAGTATCGGCATCACGAATTTTACCGAAGTTGTCCAAGTCAAGCGACAGCAGGCTAATATTCACCGACCGGTTTTGGATCAGCTCAGAGGATCACTGCACTACCAAAATGCGAGCCGAGGCACAATCATAACCTCGGGCGGTTTCAGCAAAGGTTGCAAAGCGTCCGCGACACTGCCGGGAGTACCTCCCATATCACTGATTGACGGCGAGGAACTTGCTGACTTGTTAATCAGACATGAAATAGGTATCAGAGCCGATGCAACAGACATATTCAGCATTGATGATGATCTGTTCGGCAATCTTGAATCAAAGGTACAAAACAATGATACAAACGAAAATGCCTGACCATCGCCCCGTGACGGCGGAGCTGTGTCTTTTGAGTGTTGCGTTTATGAACTCGCACTTGCACTTGCACTTAAACTTGCACTTGCACTTGCACTTAAACTTGCACTTTTGCAGACTCCAGCCTGAATGTGATCCGTTAATGAATGTCCGAGGCTGAGTATAAGTGTAAGCGTAAGTTAAGTGTAAGCGTAAGTTTAAGTGCAAGTGCAAGTGCAAGAATAATCAGAAATATTTTCCCGGAGATGATGACTCAGGAACAGAAAAATGATAACCAACTACATTGACAAAATAAACAAAAGGTACGGAACAGGCATTTCAACGGAACACTCCTACAGAGGCGATCTGCAAACCCTTCTGGAGTCCTTCGATAAGAGCGTGATGGTGACAAACGAGCCTTCGAGAATCGAATGCGGCGCCCCTGACTACATTGTCACAAAAAAGAATGTCCCTGTCGGCTACATCGAGGCCAAGGACATCGGTGTCCCTCTTAAAAAAATTGATAAAACCGACCAGTTGAAAAGATACAAATCAAGCCTGGGCAATCTGATTCTGACCGATTATCTCGTTTTCCGGCTGTATCGCAACGGCAGAATGGTTACGTCCGTTGCCATTGCCGAGATAAGAAATAAGAGGATTGAGCCTCTGCCGGATTCCCATGAGGATTTTGAAAACCTTGTCAGGGATTTTTACACTCATCTCGGTCAGACCATAACATCTCCGTCAAATCTGGCTGAAATGATGGCGGGCAAGGCCGGAATGATGCAGTCCGTCATAGAAAAAGCTGTGACCGGTGATGAGGAGAATGATCAGGACAGCACGCTGAAAGATCAGATGCTTGCTTTCAGGAAGATTCTCATCCATGATATCAGACCTTCCGAATTTGCCGACATCTACGCCCAGACCATTGCCTACGGCATGTTTGCGGCATGTTTGCGTGACAAAGCCCCGGAAAAGTTTTCAAGGCGGGAGGCGGCGGATCTCATACCCAAATCCAATCCGTTTTTAAGGCGGCTTTTCGGGTACATTGCCGGGCCGGACATTGATGACCGTATAAAATGGATTGTTGACGCTCTGTCTGATATTTTCAGGGCGACTGATCTGGCCGCTCTCATGAAAAACTTTGGCAGTTCCACACAGACGAATGATCCTGTCATCCATTTCTATGAAACCTTTCTGGCAAAATACAATCCGAAGCTCCGGAAAAAGCGGGGGGTTTGGTACACTCCGGAACCTGTTGTCAGTTTTATTGTCCGGGCTGCGGATGACATTCTGAAAACAGAATTCGGTCTGCCCGCGGGCCTGGCTGACACGTCAAAGATTCGGATTAAGGCTGGGGAACAGGGTGTCGGAGGCAAAGTCAGAAAAGAGGTTCACAAGGTTCAGATTCTCGATCCGGCAGCGGGAACCGGCACTTTTCTTGCCGAAGTTGTCAGGCAGATTCACAAGAAATTCAGAGGGCAGCAGGGCATCTGGAGCGGTTATGTAGAGGAGCATCTGATACCGAGGCTGACTGGTTTTGAAATCCTGATGGCTTCATACACCATGGCACATCTGAAGCTGGATCTGCTGCTGGGCGAGACAGGCTACAAACCGAAAAAGCAGAGTCGTTTCAGGATATTTCTGACGAACAGTCTTGAAGAAGTGCATCCCGACACCGGAACATTGTTTACCACATGGCTGTCGAATGAAGCGACGGAGGCAAATCTGATTAAGCGGGATACGCCGGTTATGGTTATTTTGGGGAATCCGCCGTATAGCGGCGAAAGCGCCAATAAAGGCGAATGGATAAACAGGCTGATGGAAGATTATAAAAAAGAGCCGGGCGGAAAGCAAAAATTAAAAGAGAAGAATTCCAAATGGATTAATGATGATTATGTGAAGTTTTTACGCTATGGACAGTATTTTATCGAGAAAAACGGGGAAGGCATGCTGGCATTTGTCAATCCTCACGGTTTTCTCGACAATCCCACCTTCAGAGGTATGCGTTGGAATCTGCTGAAAGCTTATGATAAAATTTACGTCATTGATTTGCATGGCAATTCCAAAAAGAGAGAGGTCTGTCCTGACGGCTCGCCGGATATTAATGTGTTCGATATTCAGCAGGGCGTTTCAATTAATCTGTTTGTAAAAACAGGAAAAAAGAAAGCCAGTCAGTTGGGAAAAGTATTCCATTGCGACCTTTACGGCAAACGGGAATACAAATATGATTTTCTTCTGCAAAACAGCATAAAACAGGTGGATTTTAAAGAGCTGCCAAACGTAAAGTCTAATTATTTCTTTGTGCAAAAGGCTTTCAAAGCAGAAAAAAAGTATGGCAAAGGATTTTCTGTTGCAGAATTATTTACTGTCAATTCGGTTGGTATCGTTACAGCAAGGGACAATTTTACTATTCAGGAAACCAGGGAGGAGGTCACTAACATTGTTAATGATTTTGTAAATTTGGAAATAGAAGAAGCACGAACCAAATATGCTCTTGGAAAAGATGTCAGAGACTGGAAAGTGCAATTGGCACAGGAAGATTTAAGAAAATCAGAATTGAATGAAGATAATGTATGCAAAATTTCATACAGGCCTTTTGATGACAGATGGACTTATTACACGGGTAAATCCAAAGGATTTCATTGTATGCCCCGCGGGCAGGTCATGCAGCACTTACTCAGAGGTGAAAATGTTGGATTGGCATTATGCAGACAATTTAAAACAGGCGATCAGTATGTTCATTCATTTATTACCAAACAAATTATCGAAAGTTCTTATGTTTCAAACAGAACCAGTGAAATCACATCCATGCTTCCCCTCTACCTCTACCCTGAAACAGACGGCCAGCAAACCTTTGACGACAATAAAGACCGCAAACCCAATCTGAATGATGAAATCGTCAGGCAAATCGCCGATGGCATCGGCTTAATATTCACCCATGAAAAAGAAAAGACAAAAAATACCTTTGCACCAATTGATATCCTTGACTACATCTACGCCGTGCTTCACTCTCCGGCCTACCGTGAGAAATACAAAGAATTTCTAAAGACAGACTTCCCCCGCGTCCCGTATCCCAGAGACAAAAAAACTTTCCGGCAGCTTATAAAACTCGGCGGAGAGCTTCGCACCATCCATTTGTTGGAAAATCCGAAGGTGGAACAGTTTGTCTCAAGCTATCCGAAGGACGGCGACAATGTCATCAGCCGTAAAATCGTTAAAAAAGATTTTGAAATCACAGACAGGAAAAAACAGCTTGGCCGTGTACGGATAAACGACGAACAATATTTCGGGAACGTGCCGAAAGCCGCATGGGAATTTTATATCGGCGGTTATCAGCCTGCTCAGAAATGGCTGAAGGACAGAAAGGGGCGTGAACTCAGTTCTGACGACATCCTGCACTATCAGAAAATAATCGTCGCACTGAGCGAAACAGGAAAGTTAATGAAAAAAATAGATAAGACTGACTTCATGTAAAAAAGCTGTCTGTCGTTGCACCGGAATCGATATGAATCTGCTGATCTGATTGTTAATCCTGATAAATCAGGAGCTTAACCTGTCGTGTTGCCGACAGTTTCTTACTCCGCCATGCGTCGCCTGTCCTTTGTTTCTGTTGTAGAATTCAGTCAGCCTCGTGCGGAAATGGTACTGAAAAATGCAAAACATTGAAGAACTGAAAAGCAGAGAATACACGATTAATATCAGAAAAATCATAAATCAGATCGCCTTTCAGAATTTGTCGGAGGGGATTGCGGAAACTTTTGAAAAGAACAATTGGAGCGATGAGGATTTTTCTGAAATCGTTGAAAACTACAGGGATGAAAAGAAAAAGTGAGAACGGTAATTGATACGAACATACAAACACAAAAATAAATTTTTGAATTTGAGGAAATCATGAATAAAGAATGGATTGCCGGCTCTGAAGGGCGTAATTTGAAATTTAAGCGGGAATCAAAGGTACAAAACAATGCTGTAAACGAGAATGCCTGACCAGCGCCCCGTGACGGCGGAGCTGTGCCTTTTTCTTACCCCCTTAGCCCCCGGAGATGGAGAAGGAATTATGATAAGACTTGAGATAAAATCCGATTTTGAAGATGCCGAATCACTTATCAGATCAGCAGTTTGTTCTGAGATAAAAAGGTTGGAAATAGGACTGAGCAGAACCGACAGGGAGATCAGAAAGTTTGAGGATAAATATCAGATATCCTCCGACATGTTTGTCAGAGAATATGCGGCGGAGGATCTGGACGGAGGAGATGACGAGTATGTCAGTTGGATGGGAGAGATAAAAATAAGGCGGAAGATTGCCGAAGAACTGGACAAACTGAAAGAAACAGAATATGTTACTCAGCGAATATCTGCATGAAATTACGGAGAGATAAAAAATGATGCTCAGATTTAGTGAAAAAACATTACAGTTGTTGCGGAATGCGGGATGGTCAGAGGACAGACATTTTTCTCCGGCAGATGAATATACGAAAGCCCTTGAACATGAAGATTTTTATGTCTCTGATGCGGTCAGAGAGTTTCTGTATAAATTCGGCGGACTGTCAGTCAGGCATCCCCACGCCAAAATAAAAGAGAAAACCGACTATTTCCATTTTGATGTAATCAGAGCGATTAATAGCGGAGATCCCGGGTGGGTATCAGAGGAATACAGCCCGCGTATCGGAAAAGAACTGTGTGTTATCGGAGAAGCTTTCCGAAGGAGTATGGTTTTATGCATGTCTCCGGATAAAAGCGTTTATGCCGGAGCAGATGAAAATCTGTTTTTCATCGCTGAGTCCGGTGAACTAGCCATAGAATCTTTGTGTAACGGAGATGAATTAAAGGAGATACCTGAAGAAAATTTTTCCGGAGGTGATTACAAAATGGCAGACAACCGAAAATATATTCCTGAAATAATAAGAAATATCAGAGAGATAAATCCGTATAAGATAATTCTGTTCGGCTCTTACGCCAACGGAGTTTTCTCAGAGGACAGCGATCTGGATCTGGTCGTGGTATTGGACTCTCCGGAAATAGCAAAAAATTATGAGGAAAAAATGAGGAACCGACTGCTGGTCCGCAGAAAAATTTACGAATTGAGCAGGAAAGTTCCCGTCGATCTGGTGGTCTATACAAAAGGGGAATACGATATTATTTCGGAAAGCGGGAATTCATTTTACAACGAAATAAAAAACACAGGAAAAGTGCTGTATGAAAAGACAAACTGAACACTGGCTGAACACAGCCAAAGACGATCTGATTCTCATAAAAGAAATTATAGACAATGAGATTCTGACCCATATGGTAGCCTTTCATTCCCAGCAGGCGATAGAGAAAAGCATCAAAGCCGTACTGGAAGAGAAAGAGGCTCATGTGCCGAGAATCCATAACATCATAACCCTGAAAGGAAAAATAGAAAATTATATTGAACTGACTGTCGGTCAGGAAATATTCGACCAGATAAACGAACTTTATACTGACTCCCGATATCCGACGGACTTGGGATTGCTTCCGGCCCGGCAAACCGTCAAAAGAAATTGCCGAAAAGTTTTTTAGCATGGCAACCGAAATTTATAAAAATATCAGAGAGTATTTATCCGAATAGTAAGGATTATCCTGTGGAAAAAACAGATAGAATTTCTATCACGTCAGAGAACTTTCAGGCTTTGAAAGACTTGAAAAGCAGATTGCTCGGCGCATTCGGTATCGAAAAAATGATATTATACGGTTCCGTTGCACGGGCAGAGGCTGACAGGGAATCCGATTCCGATCTGCTTATTCTTACAAAGCAGGCTATGAATCGCTTTGAAAGACACAGGATCACAGATGTGGTTTTTGAAGTCAACCTGCTTTACGGTACGAACTTCAGTTCGCTTGTCGTTGACCGGGCTTCATGGGAATCCGGACCGGTTTCGGTTCTGCCGATTCGTGAAGAAATCCGCAGGGACGGAATTATTATATGAATAACGAAGAACATCGCTCCGAACTTGTCCGATACTGGTGGTCGAAAGCGGAAGAAAGCATGGCTTCCGCAAAACGGGAATTCGAGGCGGAATCATACAGCATAACCGTGAACCGTCTTTATTACTCCGTGTTTTACGGCGTGAGTGCCGCTCTTTTTGTCTTTCAGAAAGCATTCGGGAGTCCGCTCCGCATTTCACCGGGAATTCGTCAGAACCGGTCTGCTTGAGGTGAAATACGGAAAGTTTTACGATCAGTTGTTTGAGGACAGGCAGGAGGGAGACTATATCGCTTTTGTTTCGTTTGAAGCGGATTATGCGGAGCATCAGCTTAATCAGTGTGTTGAATTTCCTGATAATCTCCGTCCTCTGATTTCATCGCTTTCTGAGTGACGGATCAGAGGGCAAGACCCGGCGGGAGAGCGGGCGGGAACCGGTTCTCGGTTGAAGAGTCTGCCGGATCCGCAGTTCAGCCTGAATATCAGGCTTTAAATGAAGAGGTTGAAAGTGAACACAGTTCAGGCAGTTATAGACATATCAGAAGATTTATATTTGTCGCTTTCATGTTTCGGTCTGACCAGAGAGAAAATTGTCAGCGAGTCGAGAAAGCTTCTTGCACTTAAGTATTTTCAGGAAAAACTTCTCTCCGTGGGAAAGGCTGCGGAACTTTCAGGGCTGTCCAGATGGGACTTTATCGAGTATCTGAGCGATAATAATGTTCCGGTTATTGATTACGATGATGATGAACTGGGCAGAGAATTTGAAACGGCAGAAAAAATTGCGGAAGCATTGAAATCATGAAGGCAGTGAGCGATTCCACAGTTCTCATAGGACTTGCAAAAATAGGAAAGACGGATTTACTCAGAGACATATTTCAGAAGATTTATATCCCCGGAGCTGTATTTAAAGAAGTGACAGAAGAGGGCGACCGGAGAGCGGGAGCAAAAACTGTCAGAGAAGCAAAGTGGATTATAAAAAAACAGATTAATGATCACACTCAGGCGAATCTTCTGATGACTGTTTTTGAAAAAGGGGAAGCGGAAGTTCTGGTGCTGGCGAAAGAAATTCAGGCCGATCTGATTTTGCTGGACGAAGATAAAGCCAGAAAAAGTGCGGTGAGGGCGGGTTTCAAAGTCATGGGGTTAATCGGTATTCTGATTGTTGCCAAACGGCTCGGACTGATTACAGACATCGGGAGCTATATTGAAAAACTGCAAAGAGAAAAATTTCGGCTCGGTGAGAAGATTGTGAACATGGCTTTGAAACAGGCAGGAGAGTTGGTATAGAAGAAGCGCACAACAAAAAACTCGTCATTTTGAAAAAATCAGCGACTCTGTCCCATTCATATAAAAGAATGTATTGAGAAAACAGAACAATGATAACCGACTACATTGACAAAATAAACAAAAGGTTCGGAACAGGCATTTCAACGGAACACTCTTACAGAGGCGATCTGCAAACCCTTCTGGAGTCCTTTGATAAGAGCGTGATGGTGACAAACGAGCCTTCGAGAATCGAATGCGGCGCCCCTGACTACATTGTCACAAAAAAGAATATCCCTGTCGGCTACATCGAGGCCAAGGACATCGGTGTCTCTCTTAAAAAGGTTGATAAAACCGACCAGTTGAAAAGATACAAATCAAGCTTGGGCAATCTGATTCTGACCGATTATCTTGTTTTTTGGCTGTATCGCAATGGCAGAATTGTTGCTTCTGTTGCCATTGCCGAGATAAAAAATAAAAAGATTGAGCCTCTGCCGGATTCCTATGAGGATTTTGAAAACCTTGTCAGGGATTTTTACACTCATATCGGTCAGACCATAACATCTCCGTCAGATTTGGCTGAAATGATGGCAGGCAGGGCCAGAATGATGCAGTCCGTCATAGAAAAAGCTGTGACCGGTGATGAGGAAAATGATCAGGACAGCACGCTGAAAGATCAGATGCTCGCTTTCAGGAAGATTCTCATCCATGATATCGGCCCTTCCGAATTTGCCGACATTTACGCCCAGACCGTTGCCTACGGCATGTTTGCGGCCAGCCTGCGTGACAAAGCCCCGGAAAATTTTTCAAGGCGGGAGGCAGCGGAACTCATACCCAGATCCAATCCGTTTTTAAGAAATCTTTTCAGCTATGTTGCCAGTCCCAGTATGGATGACCGTATCAGATGGATTGTTGACGCTCTGGCTGATATTTTCAGGGCGACTGATCTGGCCGCTCTCATGAAAAACTTCGGCAGTTCGACACAGACGAATGATCCTGTCATCCATTTTTATGAAACTTTTCTGGCAAAATACAATCCGAAACTTCGCAAAAGTCGCGGGGTGTGGTTTACCCCCGAACCTGTTGTGAACTTCATTGTCCGGGCGGTGGATGATATCCTGAAAACCGAATTCGGTCTGCCTGCGGGCCTGGCGGATACGTCAAAGATTCGGATTAAGGCTGAGGAGCAGGGTGCCGGAGGCAAAGTTAAAAAAGAGGTTCACAAGGTTCAGATTCTTGATCCGGCAACGGGAACAGGCACTTTTCTTGCCGAGGTGATCAGGCAGATTCATAAGAAATTCAGAGGGCGGCAGGGCATCTGGAGCAGTTATGTCGAGGAGCATCTGATACCGAGGCTGAACGGTTTTGAAATCCTGATGGCTTCATACACCATGGCACATCTGAAGCTGGATCTGCTACTGGGCGAGACAGGCTATAAACCGAAAAAACAGAGTCGTTTCAGGATATTTCTGACGAACAGTCTTGAAGAAGTGCATCCCGACACCGGAACTTTGTTTACAACATGGCTGTCAAATGAAGCAACGGAGGCGAATCTGATTAAGCGGGATACGGCGGTGATGGTGGTGATTGGGAATCCGCCTTACAGCGGCCATTCTGCCAATAAGGGAGAATGGCTCGAACATCTTCTGAAAGATTATAAGCAGGAACCCGGCGGGGGGAAGCTTAAAGAAAAAAATCCCAAGTGGCTCAATGACGATTATGTGAAATTTATTCGTCACGGTCAGCATTTCATCGAAAAAAACGGCGAAGGCATTCTTGCTTTTATAAATAATCACAGTTTCTTAGACAATCCGACATTCAGAGGTATGCGCTGGCATCTGCTTACGGCATTTGATAAAATTTACATTATTGATCTGCATGGAAATGCCAAGAAGAAAGAGGTCTGCCCGGACGGTTCACCGGATAAGAATGTTTTTGATATTCAGCAGGGCGTATCTGTAAATCTTTTTGTAAGGACCGGGAAAAAGAAAAAAAACAAATTGGCTGAGGTTTTCCACTATGATTTATACGGAGACAGAGACAGCAAATATGATTTTTTGCAGCATCATAATATCCGAAACACAGACTTTGAAAAATTGGAATTGGCTGCACCGCAATACTTTTTTGTGCAAAGGGATTTCGGGCTTCAAAGGAAATATGAGAAAGGATTTTCTGTAAACAGTCTGTTTTCAGTAAATTCAGTGGGAATTGTCACTTCAAGAGATTCTTTTGTCACAGACGATAAGGAAGAATCTCTCACTGAAAAAATAAAAGCGTTTTTTGTTCTTGATGCTGCCCGCCTCAGACTGGAATATGGTTTAAAAGAAAACCGGTCATGGAAGATTGATTTAATAAAAAACAGGGCGAGGTGTTTTGACGGAAAATATATTCAGGCCATTGCTTATCGTCCTTTTGACAGACGATATGTTTATTATGAACCCAATTTTATTGAGCGTTCAAGAAATGAAGTCATGCGGCACTTTCTCAAAGCTGAAAATGCGGGGTTGGCATTATGCAGACAATTTAAGACAGGAGACCAGTATGTTCATTCATTTATTACCAAACAGATTATTGAGAGTTCTTATGTTTCAAACAGAACCAGTGAGATCACATCTGTTTTTCCACTCTATCTGTGCCCCGGAACCAGCGGTCAGCAAACCTTTGACGATAATAAAAAACGCAAACCCAATCTTGACACTAACATAGTCAGACAAATTGCAAAATCTCTGAAACTGACCTTTGCTCCTGACAAAGAAGACAGAAAAAACACCTTTGCCCCCATGGATATCCTTGACTACATTTACGCAGTGCTTCACTCTCCGACCTACCGTGAGAGATACAAGGCATTTCTGAAAACAGATTTCCCCCGCGTCCCGTATCCCAGAGACCAAAAAACATTCCGGCAGCTTGTCAGACTCGGCGGAGAACTTCGCACCATACATTTGTTGGAAAATCCGAAGGTGGGACAGTTTGTCACAAGCTATCCGAAGGACGGCGACAATGTCATAAGCCGTAAAATCGTTAAAAAAGATTTTGAAATCACAGATAGAAAAAAACAGCTTGGCCGTGTATGGATAAGCGACGAACAATATTTCGGGGACGTGCCGAAAGCCGCATGGGAATTTCATGTCGGCGGTTATCAGCCTGCTCAGAAATGGCTGAAAGACAGAAAGGGGCGTGAACTCAGTTCTGACGACATCCTGCACTATCAGAAAATAATCGTTGCACTGAGCGAAACAGGGAAGCTGATGAGAAAAACAGATAAGACCGACTTTATGTAAAAGCTGTCTGATCCGGTGCTGCACCGGGTGCGGCATGAAGCCGCTGATCTGATTGTTAATCCTGAGAAATCAGGAGCTTAACCTGTCGTGTTACCGGCAGTTTCTTACTCCGACATGCGTTGCCGGAACGCGGCAGACCGGAAAAGGAATATTTTTGTGTTTGAAATTGAATATCTGATGAAAAGAGACGGTCAGCCGAAAGCCGTTGTGATTCCCATAGAACTGTGGGAAAAACTTCTTCCGAAAGAAGACAGATCTTTTAATGATCTGTCAGAAGCATTGGAAGATTACTGCCTGAACAGAGCGATGAATGAAGGGCGGAAGACTTCCCTGCTGAACCGTGACGAAGCTTTGGCATATTTGGAGGAACAGACAGATGCTCCGGCACAGAAAAGAAAAACCCCCGGCACCTTATATGACTAACTGAATAATTTGTAAGAGAAAAGAGAGAATGGAAGACAACCGAAAATATATTCCTGAAATAATAAGAAATATCAGAGAGATAAATCCGTATAAGATAATTCTGTTCGGCTCTTATGCCAACGGAGTTTTCTCAGAGGACAGCGATCTGGATCTGGTCGTGGTATTGGACTCTCCGGAAATAGCAAAAAATTATGACGAAAAAATGAGGAACCGACTGCTGGTTCGCAGAAAAATTTACGAACTGAGCAGGAAAGTTCCCGTCGATCTGGTGGTCTATACAAAAGGGGAATACGATATTATTTCGGAAAGCGGGAATTCATTTTACAACGAAATAAAAAACACGGGAAAAGTGCTGTATGAAAAGGCAAACTGAACACTGATCCGATACCTATCGCAAGGCTTTTTTAAGAGGCCTTAAAAAACTGAAGAAGCATCCTGTTTATGATGAGATATTTGAGTTGGCTTTTACAACACTTCCAGCGCCCTGTGACGGCGGAGCTGTGCCTTTTTCTTACCCCCATCCCTGAGTGTTGCGTTAGCCCCTGGAGATGGAGAAAAAATTATGATAAGACTTGAGATAAAATGGATGTGTCCCATCTTCACCTGTCATTCCGGGCTCTCCACCTGTCATTCCGGGCAACACTGAAAAAATGGGACATTTTTTCAGTGCTGACCCGGAATCCACCGCCGCCAAGTCAGAAATGTCCGCATCTCAGTTTTGATCGGAATGACATGATGGAACATGTGGGACAGACCCGATAAAATCCGATTTTGAAGATGCCGATCCACCTGTCATTCCGGGCAACACTGAAAAAATGGGACATTTTTTCAGTGCTGACCCGGAATCCACCGCCGCCAAGTCAGAAATGTCCGCATCTCAGTTTTGATCGGAATGACATGATGGAACATGTCACAACAATCCCTTTTAACCGGATTGCCAGACCTGAGCTTTGCATCATTGAAAAGCTGTGATCGAATTGTCGAATCCAAACCAAGCCGAGGGATTTGACAATCCCCCGGAAGCGTGAGAGGACCAAGTTAAGCCGGGATGAGCCGTGCCGGTTACGGCCGGATGAGCTTTGGCGTTAGGCGTCACGCATCATGGAGAAAACGTAATGCTTGAAATAGTCAATGATTGTGAGCAGCGACCGCTGTTTGAGGATTTTTCTCTGAAAGGTGAAATTATCGAGGCAGACAGGACAGACCCGTTCAGCCTGATCTACAGACATGAAAACGGCAGGCTTTTCCAGGGGGACAGCACGGAATGGCTGAAATCTCTGAAAACAGGGAAGGCGGATATGATTTTCGCCGATCCTCCGTATAATATCAGAAAGGCGGACTGGGACAGATTTGAAAGCCGGGAAAAATATGTCAGGTGGTCGGCGCGGTGGATCAGGGAGGCGTCAAGAGTTCTGAAAAAAACAGGAACGCTTTATATCTGCGGTTTCAGCGAAATACTGGCCGACCTGAAACATCCGTCCATGAAATATTTCAAAGGGTGCAGATGGCTGATATGGCATTACAAGAACAAGGCAAATCTGGGAAACGACTGGGGGCGGTCCCACGAAAGCATTCTCCATCTGAGAAAAAGCCGCAAGTTCACTTTCAACACGGATGATGTGAGAATTCCCTACGGAAGACACACACTGAGATATCCATCGCATCCCCAGGCGGTCACAAGTCAGTACGGAAACGGCGGCAAAAGAAAGGACACTTGGACCCCGCACCCGAAAGGGGCAAAGCCCAAGGATGTCATCGAGATTCCGACAACCTGCAACGGCATGGGCGAAAAAACGCCTCATCCCACTCAGAAACCCGAGGAACTGCTGAGAAGGCTGATTCTGGCATCTTCAAACAAGGGAGAGACTGTGGTGGACCCTTTTTCCGGATCGGGAACAACCCTGGTTGTTGCGGAACAACTGAACAGGAGATGGGCAGGCTGCGATCTTGAACCGGAGTATAACCAGTGGGCGATAGACCGTCTTGAAAATGTTGTCAGACAAACCAAAGATGAATGGATCGAATCTGACAGAAAAAATGAGGAAAGAAGGAATTCTATCCGATGAACAGACGCCTTTTTATCGTTTCAGGAACAGATGTCGTTTTGGTGTCTGATTATGGGATATGAGAAGAACGATTCATCAGGCACCTTTTTGTTATGTGAACCACAATATCCGTCAGAATCCGTAATATTCCGCTTCCGAGGTTCCGTATTTTAGGATTTCAGCGGAGGGTTTTTCCTGAAAAATCCGCTCACAGCCGATCTCTGCTTAACCGCATAGATCGAAAATTAACTTTTTGTAAAAAACACTCAAACATGAGGAGACTTTGCTCTATGGAACAAAAAATAAATCGCAGCGTTTTTCGTGACCTAAGTTACGGCCTGTATATTGTGACCTCCGCGGATGAAGGTCGATTGAACGGGCAGGTGATTAACACGCTGATACAGGTTACTTCTGAACCGCCGAGAGTGGCGATCATCATTAACAAAAAGAATTTTACCCACGAACTCATTCTTAAAAGCAAGGTGTTTTCCGCTTCGGTGTTGGAGGAATCCACTCCCATGACTTTTCTGGGTCCTTTTGGTTTCAGGTCGGGAAGGGATATTGACAAATTTTCCAAAGTGGCTTTCAAAGAAGGCGTTACCGGTTGCCCGCTGATCACCGAGCATACTCTGTCTGTGCTGGAAGCAGAAGTCATTGATCAGATCGATCTCGGAAGCCATACGATTTTTGTCGGAAATGTTGTGAGCAGTGAGGTCGTGAAAGAAGGAACACCCATTACATATCAGTATTATCATCAGGTACTCAAGGGGAAATCGCCCCCGAACGCGCCGACCTACGAGGCGAAAAAATAATTCCGTCTCTGATGGCTCGGTCACGGCGTCCGGGGAGAGACTCTGTTTTTAACGCGGCAGAGTCTTCCCCGGCATCTCTTTCGACGGGCAGAATTTTGATAACTGGTTGATTTTGAAATAAATATCTGTAATTACCTGGCCAAAAGTTTTTCAGTATTTTTTCACACTGAACTTGACAATCCATGAGGACCGACCGGGAAATACAACCAAAATGAAAGAAAAAAACGTATCTAATACTGAGTTGCTGAAAATAATCAAAACAAATTTGATTCTCAGCATTATAAGTGTGTTAGTAATCGGCTTCGTAGCTGTCGAAGGAATGATTTTGTTCAGACAGAGCGGAGACAGGGATTCTTTAAAATGAACCGCCTCATAAATAAATCGCCAACTCAGGAAGAGTATTGGAATAATGCCGCTGAAGAAAAGGACTTCACAACTCCTTTTCAAACGGAACTCTTTAAAAACCATGTTCCGAAAGAAGCCCGAATTCTCGATGTCGGTTGTGGATACGGAAGAACACTTAATGAACTATATTTATCGGGATTCAGTAATTTGTCGGGAGTTGATTTTTCAGAGAAAATGATAGAACGAGGCAACAGATTACATCCTCACCTTGATCTGAGAAAGAATGAAAGCGGAAATCTTCCATTTGATGACAACTCTTTTGATGCTGTAATTTTATTGGCAGTTCTGACCTGTATTGCTCACGACACGGAACAGGAAAAATTAATTGTTGAAATCGAGAGAGTTGTATGCAGTGACGGCATTCTCTGCATAAATGATTTTCTGATCAACACGGACACGCGAAATACAGACCGTTACAGACAATATGCGGTCAAATACGATAATTACGGAATATTTGAACTGCCGGAGGGCACAGTGCTTCGACATCATACCAGAGAGCGAATCGGTGAACTGACAAGTAATTTTGAAAAAATTGTTTTTAAAACCGTAAGTTATATAACAATGAATGGTAACCGTTCAAACGGTTTTTATTATATGGGCAGGAAAAAGTGAGTATAAGCGAATGCAAAGGGCTGCGGGTTACTGATTCACGTTCTGACTTATGCGGTACTGTTAAATAAATGGCAAATAAGGATTGGCAAATGAAGAGGCAGGAACACTTATTATTCCGAAAACATTGGGAATTAACATCACAATGTTTATACGAGTTAGGCCAATGTGATGCACTGGTTCAGGCTATTTCCAACATCCCTCTGAAACCTCAAAATCGTGATAAATTGTTGCAAGTCGCTCTGATAAAATGCGCTCAGGCAACAACAGCGATAGAAGGAAATACGCTCAGCGAGGAGGAAATTGAAAGAATTCAGGAAGGGTGGAAGCTGCCGCCCAGTAAGGAATATCAGGAAATAGAAGTCCGAAACATAATTGAGGCATTTAATCTGTTTTTCAGAGAGATAGTGATTGAAAACGAAGTGCGTATCATTACACCTGATCTTATCAGAGAATTTCACAAAATGATCAGTAAAAATCTGGGCGAACATATAGATGCGATGCCGGGAAAGTTCAGAGAGGATAACAGAATAGTCGGAACATACCGCCCACCTGAATATAAATATGTCCCCGAACTTACACAAAAATTATGCGGTTGGATCAGAAAGGAATTCCATTTTGATCAAAATCAGAGTTTTGCAACAGCGGTTGTTCAGGCTATTGTGACTCATGTATATATTGAATGGATTCATCCGTTTGGTGACGGCAACGGGAGAACCGGAAGATTAATAGAATTTTATGTTTTATTGAGAGCAGGCCTTCCCGGTATTGTATCACATATTTTATCAAACTTTTATAATAAAACCAAGTCTGAGTATTACAGGCAATTCGACAAGGCGAGAAAGAAAAGGGAACTGACATGGTTTATTGAATATGCGGTTCAGGGTTTTCGTGACGGATTAAACGAAAATTTGAGAATTATTCAGGAAGGTCAGTTTGATATTTTTTGGCACAACTATGTTTACGAAGCATTTGCAAATGTCAGACATTCAAAAAAAGAAATTTTTAAACGTAAACGGGATTTGATATTACAATTGCCAATCGGCCAGGAATTTTTGGCAGAAGAAATTGTAATGATTACCCCTCTCATTGCCAAAAAATATTCAAATCTGACCACGAGGACGGTGAGAAGAGACTTAAAAGAGTTGGAAGATATGAAACTGATAAAAAAAGTTGGTAAGAAATATCAGGCAAATATTGGAATATTGAAAGCAATGATTCCACAAAGTAAAAAAGGCTAACCCGTCGGTGATTGAAACGAATGTCTCAGCCAATCCGCCGTCTTTTATCTTTCATGTTATGTGCTTAGAAACCGATCTGAAAGGAAACAATGATCTTTGGCTACCAATTTAAGCCGGGACAGCTTGTGTTAAACCACGAAAGACACGAAAGACACGAAAAGACACGAAAAATTTACGCCCGGCTTATTTCCTGTTTCGTGTATTTCGCTTATTTCGTGGTATAAGTACCTATCCATAACTTTTTTGGCATTTTATATCTCACACAAAGGCACAAAGAAAGGCACAAAGGTGAGAACAAAAGAATTTATGGCCAGGTACTTAAATATCCCACTTTATGTTGAAGCCTTATCTTTCACGTTATGTGCTTAGAAACCGATTTGAAGGGAAACAACAATGACTGCACAAGCTCATGAGAAATTACTTTATGAAGGCGAACAGGTTTCCATGTCTTTCTGTCCGCCTTTGCCGGAAGGTCATCCGAGAATCATCGAAGTCAGTCCGGATGAAATCGATCATAACGAACCGGAAAATTTTCTGATCGGCTCCACAGCCTGCTGGCGCGGCTATATCGGTTCATGGGAAATAAGGAATGGAAAATTTTATCTCACGGGCATATCCGGCAGATACAAAATGACTGGCGAAACGCCTGTTTTTGCCGACTGGTTCTCCGGAACCATCCGTATTCCCAAGGGGAAACAGCTTCATTATGTTCATGCGGGATTTGAAACGGTTTATGAAAAGGAGATTCATGTAAATATTGAAAAAGGTCTTGTTATCAAAACAAAAGAGGCGGATAATCGGGCGGCGCAAAATTGCCGTTAAGGTGGATATTTTGGGCAGCAATACCATGAAAATTATTGAGGTGATGATATGAGTAAGACAAAAAAAATGGATGTGTTATCCAAGGCAGTGACGTTCTATCAGCACAGGGATGAGGATTTTATCTCCCTGACCGATATTGCCCGCTACAGGGATGCACAGCGCGGTGATTATATCATACAGAACTGGATGCGTAACCGCAACACCATTGAGTTTCTGGGTATTTGGGAGCAGTTGAATAACCCGGATTTTAATTCCATCGAATTCGATGGAATTAGAAAACAGGCGGGGCTGAACAGTTTTTCATTAACACCCAAACGCTGGACCAGCACAACAGGCGCTATTGGAATTATAACCAAAGCAGGGCGTTATGGCGGAACTTTTGCTCATAAGGATATTGCTTTTGATGTTGCCGAAACGGCTTCTCTAGGATACGGGGTGTACATAGAAATCGGGTAAAAAGGGTGTGCCCACCGCCACCCGCCATTCCGGGCATAATTTGAAAAATAGGACATTTTTTCAATTCTGACCCGGAATCCATCGTATAACCTTAAAAATGGGGCAAGAATAGAAAAAATTAAAAACCGAAAGGAGGAGATAATGAACCAAGAAGAAGAAGAAAAGAACAAAAAGGCTAATCTGTGGGCGATGCTCTGTCACCTAACTGCTCTGTCAACATATATTGGCATACTTTTTGGGAACATAATCGTACCGCTTATTATCTGGCTTGTTAAAAAGGATGAATTCCCTTTCGTGGATGAGCAGGGGAAAGAGTCATTAAATTTTCAGATTTCGGTGACCATTTATGGAATTATTGCCGGACTGCTATGTTTTGTTTTTATCGGTTTTGTTTTGCTTGCTGTTATTGTGATAGCTGATATCGTACTGGTTATTATAGCAACAGTCAAAACAAACAAAGGTGAAGGGTATGAATATCCTTTTAGTCTGAGATTGATTAAATAATTTTCCTGATTATAACGCCTTTTGGGAGACTGTGGATTCCGGGTCAAAAATGATAAGAATCCTGCCGATTCTTATCATTTTTGCCCGGAATGACAGGGGGTGGGCCCGTTGAAATCCATAGTCTCCAAAAGGTTGCCAAGTCGGCTATTGTAGTGGCTATCAACTAGGTTAGGCCTGTTGAAATCCAGGTGCCCCGAAAGGCGTTATAATCAGAAAAAATGAAGGATCGGCTCAGAGATGCTCCGAGTTCGCTAAAAGCCGCTTGTGATGAACTGCCTCGAATTCTATAAATTACAAAAACGCAAAAATGGAATCATTTTGTCATGCTCCAAAGATTGTATGTACATAATTTCAGATGCCTGGGATATATCGCAGGCCTGGGACGATTCGGCATAAACGCCCAGTTTATAACGCCTTCGGGATGCGCCGGACGATTAGGGAGTCTGGTGACCGATGCCGAACTCGGTGACAGCCCTCTGGTCGAAGAGAAAGAACTGTGCCTGCACAAAAACGGTCATAAATGCCTTGTATGTGTCAAACGCTGTCCGGTGGGTGCAGTATCCGAATCAGGCATCGACCGCAAGCTTTGCTGGGAACGGCTGAAATCGAACATCCGGCAGACAGAGGATCTGGCTGGTCTCGAAAAGACAACCCATGTCTGCGGCAAATGTCAGGTTATCGTACCGTGCAGCTTTAATATTCCAAAAAGAACATAAAAAATGAAAGGATAAAATTATGGATAGTCAAAGTCAAAGTTTTTCTTGTCCGGCATCACGTTTTCAAGGGTTAATTAACTCAACAAGGGAATGGCTTGCCAACGAAGGTTTCAGGTCTCAGAAGCTTCAAACGGAAGACGGCGGGACACTGATTCAGATTGAAAGGACCGGCGGATGGCGCAAATTTGTCGGGATGTCCACAGCACTCAATATCGTTTTTCGTCAGGTTGAGAATATGGTAAATGTGGAAATCGGTGCCGGCAGATGGATTGACAAGGCGGCTGCGGGTGCTGTCAGTATGCTTATTTTATGGCCCCTGGCTGTGACTGCCGGAATCGGCGCATGGAGACAGGCGAATATGCCCGGCCGCATATTCGGGCATGTTGCCGAATATCTCAGCCAGCCTGAATAAAGCAAATTCAGAAACGGACACCAATTTGGGAGCATGGTGTTTCTGACTTAAACTTGAACTTGAACGTGAACGTGAATCTGAACTCGATGTGAACTCGATGTGAGCTAAAGGTTCAAGTTCAAGTTTAAGTTCAAGTTCAAGTTCAAGTTCAAGTTTAAGGGTTAAAAGAACAGAGGAGGTCGAATTTTGGCAACAGAGACAGGTATTGTAACAAAACTCGGTTCCACCACCGCGTGGGTTAAAACGACGAAGACCAGTGCATGTGAGTCATGTGCGGCAAAGGACGGATGCCATACGCTGGGCGGGGGCAAGGAGATGGAGGTGGAAGCGATCAACACGGCAAAGGCAAAGGTCGGAGACAGGGTTGTCATCGGCTTCAAAGATGCGTCATTAATCAAAGCGTCTTTCCTTATTTACATATTTCCGATTCTGAGCATGATCGCGGGCGCTGTCATTGGGGAGAAAATTGCAGAGGTTTACGGTTTCACCGCGTCTGCTTTATCGGTGACAGGCGGATTTCTGTTTTTCCTTCTGGCATTTCTCATTGTAAAATCGGTGGGAACAAAACTGTCCGCCAAGAATGAATACCGGCCGAAAATTATCAGGATCAAAAGGCATGGGATCAGGAAAGATATCAGAGGTGGAGAACTCATCGAAGATTATCCGGAAGATGCAAGTATCTGATCCCGGGCTACGGTGAAAGAGGACGACCGATTCATGTCATCTGTTCACCCAAAGACGAATATCTCTCAGTTATAACCGCTTATCTTCCGAGTGTCCGGAAATGGGATAACGGATTCAGGAAAGGGAAACGATTATGAGATGCATGTACTGCCGGGGAACAATGGAGTGGAATGTCTCCTCTTTTCATATTGACAGGGAAGGACATAACCTCACATTGGATAAAATTCCTGCATGGGTATGTAATCAGTGTGGAGAATCCTTTTTTGAAGAAAGCGAAGTGGAACTGATCCAGGATATTATCTACTCCATAGAAGAACGAACTGAGAAGTTCGGAAAAGCTGCCTGACTGTTTTATAACATGAAAACAAAAATATATTGGATCAGAAATATTGATTCAGGTCATCTTGGAATTATGCCACGCCCTCGTGGCGGGGAATGGCTTGAAGATGAGGTTGACTCTCTGCTAATGAGCGGCGTTAACATACTCGTCTCACTTCTTGAACTTCCTGAAATTGAAGAACTCGGTCTTGCAGATGAAGCGAATTATTGCGAACAAAAAGGGATGACTTATCTTTCTTTTCCCATTCCGGACCGGGGAGTCCCTCATTCAAGCCGTGAAGCTGCGACTCTTGTTAAAAAGTTGCTGACATTTTTATCTGAAGAAAGCAAGATCGTTATCCATTGCCGCCAGGGAATAGGAAGGTCCGCTTTGATTGCGGCGTCAGTATTGGTTATGAAATGCCTGAATACCGACACCGCTTTTGAACGGATTGCCGAAGCACGAAACTGTGAAGTTCCTGATACTGGGGAACAAGTGTGCTGGGTAAGAGAATTTCATTCATTTATCAAGCTTTTATGAGCAAATCTACCTTTGAGAAGCCAAATATGGTCAGGAGAAAGAAATGCTGCTTTTTTATCAGTTAGAGCGTTATGAGTTTTTTATTATAATCGGCTTTTTTATCGCACTCTCTGTTGTCTTCTATTTCCTGGCAGTCCGCTCCAGAAAGACATATAAATGCCCTGAGTGCGGTGAATCTGTCCGGGTGGAACAAATGGAAACGGCACGTTGCGGAATGTGCGGATCATTATTGAAAAAAGAGCCATGATCTCTTGCTCTTGCTCTTGCTCTTTCTCTTTCTCTTGCTCTTAATCCTGGTTGCAACAAAAACAGAGAAAGATTAAGAGCAAGAGAAAGAGAAAGATTAAGAGCAAGAGAAAGAGAAAGAGAAAGAACAAGGAGGAGTAAACTAGTATGGAAAGAGAAGAATTGTTGGCAGGCACACGGCCTGAGATTCCGGGTGGTTCCAAGAAAATCATAATGACCGGAGCCGAAGGCTTTGACGGATATGAGATTATGGAATACAAGGGGATGGTGTGGGGAATATCTGTAAGAGCCAAAGATATGGGCCAGGACTGCGCCATGGGATGTAAACACTTAACAGGCGGTGAACTGTCGTCTTATTCCCAGCTTGGCGACGAATCCCGCCAGAAAGCGATTAACAAAATGTTGGAAATGGCTGCGAGACAGAGAGCTAACGGGATTATCAATGTCAATTTTGAGTTGAGCGGCGCTGCGCATGGCGCTTCCGAAGTAGTCGTTCACGGAACGGCTGTTGTAATAAAGCCGGTGATCAACTATGTTCCGACCGGAGCAATCGGTAATATTCTGGCCGATATGCAGGAATTATTGGAAAAGAAATCGTGAGTCATGCAATTAACAAATGGCTGCGATCATTATATCTCAAATGGTTATGGTATAAACATGCCTATTCTTTCAACTGGGCTCATAAACCATTATGCAGCCATTTTCGCGAAGATGTGATAAAAGTGAATAACATTTATCTCTGCCGCAGTTGTATCATGGTCAGTATCGGTATCACTGCTTCGATGATATCCATGCTGTTTTTCAGAGAGGTATTATCAACTTTTACCGCTGATATTCTGTTAATTGTCTGCACAATAACGATACCTCTCTCGTTTCCGAAAATATATAAACGGCTTCCGAGAATGATGCGTGACATTCTGCGTTTTATGATCGGTATCAGTTTGATATTCTGCGTATTTGTGATATTTTCAAAACAATGGGTGACAGGAATCACAGTTTTGCTTATCCTGTTCGTTTTTTGGAAATTATACATGAATGAACGACGGAGCAGAAAGTTGAAAGCCTGCAACGGTTGCCCGGAGCTGGGAAAAGGAGAAATCTGTTCCGGTTTCAGAGTTCAGGCAGAGAATATCAGACAATTTGAAGATGAGGCAACTGACTTTCTGCTGAATTCCGGATATGTGCCGGATATGATAAAAGGGAGTAAGGGCAGATATACTGTAAAATAGGAGCAATATTCATGTTCAAAGAATTGGAAGAAATAAACTCACGCCCCGCACCGTTTCAGTTTTATACGGCGGAGGCACTATGGAATGACAAACACACATCAGAACAGATGCTTGCTTGTCACCTGAATGAATCTGTTGATCTGTCATCCAGGAACAAAGCCTTCATAGATCGCTCCGCAGACTGGATAGTCTCCCATTTCGGTGTGGGCGCGGAGACAAAGATTGCTGACTTCGGCTGCGGTCCGGGCTTATATGCGATCCGTTTGGCAAAAAAAGGCGCCGATGTTACCGGAACAGATTTTTCTGAAAGGTCGATACAGTATGCAAAAGAAGCCGCGGCACAAGAGGGGTTGAAGATTAACTATCTGTTACAGAACTATCTTGAATTTGAGACAGAAAAAAAGTTTGATCTGATCACGATGATCATGTGTGACTTTTGCGCTCTGAGCCCGACGCAAAGAAAAAAGATGCTCAACACGTTTCACAGGTGTCTGAATGCTGACGGCTCAGTTTTGCTTGATGTCTATTCGCTGAATGCTTTTGACCAGAGAGAGGAACTCGCAACTTATGAATACAGGTTGCTCAACGGTTTCTGGTCGTCTGAAAATTATTACGGTTTTCTGAACACGTTCAAATATGACGAGGAAAAGGTCATACTTGACAAATACGCGATAATCGAAGAAGCCCGAACTCGAACCGTTTACAACTGGCTACAGTATTTCAGTCAGGAGTCACTCATGAAAGAATTTGAGGAAAACGGTTTTACAATTGAAGAATGTTATTCTGACGTTGCCGGTACAATCTTCAGCCCGGAATCTTTGGAAATTGCCATTGTCGCGAAGAAATCTTAGTGGCTTAAGACGCTGATTATAACGGATTTAGGGGAGGCCCCCTTGCACTTGCACTTGCACTTGCACTTATGCTCAGACCCGGACATTCATTAACTGCAAGTTTAAGTGCAAGTGCAAGTTTAAGTGCAAGTGCAAGTTTAAGTGCAAGTTTAAGAGGCCTCCCCTAAATCCGTTATAATTAGAAAAGACGGATTGGCATCTTTCATTTCACTCTTTTTATTCCCCATAGCATCGAAATCAGCCCCAGACTGCTGATGAGAGCAGAGGCAATCGCGACGGCCCAGATCCCTCCGATATTCCAGACCCAAATGCCGAGCAGCGCGCCGAACACATGGCCCAGGCTGGCTGCCGTAAGATAGCCCGACATCATTGTTGCGCGTACTCTCGGCAGAACTTCCGTCATAACAGAGAGAGCCGTGACAATCATAAATTCGAAGAACAGAAACACCGCAAAAAGAGCGGACAAAGCCAGCAGAAGATGCCCCCCTGCCAGCGGCAGTAAGATATAGCTCATTCCTGACAGAACCAGACCGATGATCACCGACCGTCTTTTTCCCAGCCGATCCGACAAGAAGGCGGTCAGCCCTTCTCCCGACAGTTCAGCGATTCCGATGACGGTTGCTGTCATTCCCAGGGTCATAATGCTCAGGTGAAATGTCTCTTCCATCCAGATGCCATAGATAACGAAAAATGTGTCTATGGCCGTAACAGAAAAGAAGGCGAATCCCAATCCTCCCAAAGCAATCCGTTCCCGGATCAGCAGCCGCCAGGCATCCCGGAATTTAAGCCGCTCTCGGAAGAAAGCTGAATCACGCCGGTCTTCGGGTATCAGGACCGCTATGGACACCATGCCCAGCAAGCCGAGTCCTCCGAGAACAAAAAAAGGCGCGCTCCAGTCCATGCGGTCAATGAGCACACCGATCAGGGGAATCCCTATGAGCGAACTTCCTGCCCAGCTCATTTCGGATATCCCGATTGCCAGTCCGCGGCGGTGATAGGGAACCCGCTCTCCGATGTAAGCGAGTGTGGCAGGGGAAAAGAGGCTGTTGGCCACTCCTGCTAAAAACAGAGCGACAATAACCGACCAGTAAGATGCGAAAAAACCGCCGATCAGCATACCTGCCGCAAACAGGGCCAAGCCACTCAGCATCATCATCCGATATCCCCGGCGGTCTCCCAAAGGTCCGAACATCAGGCTCATCACACCGGCAATATGATTTGCCACGATCACCAATGTCACAGCTTCCGTGGACACGCCCAGCCCTCTGCTCAACGCGGGCGCGAAGGGATAGGCAAATCGTCGGGCAGTGCTGATAAAAAAGCGGTTTAATGTGGTTACTCCGAGCTGCCAGCCCAAACCGAAACCATTGGCAGGCTCTCCCTGAGAGGGACGCTGATTCCCCGAGGGGGGTGACGATTCCGCGGAAACTGAATGTGATTTTGCTTTGTTTTCGCCCGACATTTTACCTCCGGCTACTGTGCAATGAATGATAAAGGCAATATAAAGATATCCTCGATTCCAAGGTATGTTTGCCATAGGTCAGCTATGGCCTGCTCTTATTCTCTCTGGCACCGATTGTCAAGCCTTTTTTATTTTCATAATAAACTTCCATGAAAATTTTTTTCCCCCGGTGATGAAAATGTATTCTGATTATAACGGATTTGGGGAGGCCTGAACTTGCACTTGCACTTGCACTCGCCCTTAAACCCGCACCGCGTTCTCAGACTCCGGCCTGAGCGTGCTCCGTTAGTGAGTGTCCGGGGTCTGAATGCAAGTGCAAGTAGCCTTCCCTAAACCCGTTATAATCAGAATATATTTTTATGCTGAGTACAGGACAAAAAGCGGATTCCGGGTCGGAAATGCCGGGAATCCCGCCGGTTCCCGCATTTCCGCCCGGAATGACATCGTGCCGGTTTTCAGGTATCCGAAGCTTTTTGTCCTGTACACAGATTCTTATGGTAAAGGATATAAAATTTTGGAAAATTTTTGACGGTACATATATAATCAGGAAAAATCAAAGATGACAGTTTAAGTTTCAAAGTTTCAAGATTTGAGTTGATATTTATATTAAAGTATTGTATACTCAAAAATATCTTCAGCAGACGGGAACGAAATTTGAGCGTGTCCCATCTGTCCCATTATGTCGCTCTGGTCAGAACCGGTTTCAGACCGGGGCCCTTCGTGACAGTAGAAGTGGATTCCGGGTCAGAATGGAAAAAATGTCCCATTTTTTCAATTCTGCCCGGAATGACAGGTGGAGGTGGGACACCCCCGAAATTCCCGCTGCTTTCACAAAAAAACAAGGAGAAAAGAGAGATGGAAATTATTCAAAAAAGAGCTCCGCCTCGGTAAAGCAGAATCCGGCTTGAGATCAGAACACAAATAACAATAGGCACCCTTCATAAAAGCCGAAAGGTGCTTCACACTTTTTCCGGGGTTAAGTTGTAAGGGGTAAGTGTCAAGGCTTTCCGGAATCCGGAAGTGTAAACTGACAAATGAAGGATGCCCAACAATAAGAGGAAATAAACATGGAACCGTTAAATAAAAAAACTTCACGGAATCAGGTGTTTTTGTTCGGATTGGCATTGATCCTTCTGGCGACCGCTTTTCTGCCGGCCGCGGCCGCGAGCATCAATGAAACTTTCGATGAAACAACCGCGCCTTATGGCTGGACAGTGGTGAACAACAAGGGAGATGCAGGCTGGCGTTTTGACAATCCGGGCAATCGGGAAAACGGGACCGGCGGGGAAGGCGGCTTTGCCATGGCGGACAGTGACAACGCCGGCAAATTCGACATGGATACCGAACTGCGCACACCCCTGATGAATTTTTCCGATGCCTCGTCGGTTCGATTAACCTTTAACACGATTTTCTTTATTTACCAGTCATCCACAGCGGATGTGGATGTCAGCGCAGACGGGGGGAACACCTGGACCAACGTCTGGCATCGGACCGAATCTGTCTGCGGCACCCTGACAGCCATCGACCTGACAGAGCAGGCCGCCGGATATGTCCAAGTGATGATCCGTTTCCGGTACCGGGGGAACTGGGAATATTATTGGGAAATCGATAATGTCAAAGTGGAAGGCGTGGAAAAACCCGAGCCGCCCACCTACCTGGCTGTAACATCCGACGGAGTCGGGATCATGCTGAACTGGACCGACAACAGCGACACCGAGACCGCATTCGAAGTTGAACGCTCTGTTTCGAGCGGGGCCGGATTTGCCAAGATCGGCGGCGTCAAAAAAGATGTCACCACCTTTGCTGATGCTGAAGGACTGGTCTGCAACACAATTTACTATTACCGCGTCCGGGCCGTCAATGCCGGTGATGCATCGGAGTATGGCAATGTTGCCAGCGCCAAAACCGGCTTCTGTGCAGGCCGGAATTCCCTTTCAGAGAATTTTGATTCAAAAACTCGGCCGGCAGGCTGGACAGCAAAGGAAAACATCAGCGGCATGGGCACCTGGCATTTCGATGACCCTCAGAATTTCAAAGGACAGATCGGCACCGAGAGCAACTTTGTAGCAGCTTATCCTGCCAGCGACAAGGAGATGGACGCGGAACTGCGGACGCCTGTGCTGAATTTGTCTGATTTTTCAGAAGTCAGTCTGACGTTTAAGACATTCTTACAGCATAAATATTCCAGCGGCGGGATCACAGACGCGGATGTCAGCACAGACGGCGGCCACACTTGGACAAATGTGTGGCGCAGGACTGCGACCAGCATCAGGAAAGTCCCGTTCGAGCAGCAGACGGTGGATATCTCAGAGCAGGCCGGCGGAGAATCCAATGTGATGATCCGTTTTCGCGCCAATGTCACAGGCGCGGTATGGATCATCGACGATGTGAGTCTCACAGGCCTCAGCCTGCCCGTGGCACCCGCCAATCTGACCGCGGTCCTCGGCAGAAACAGCGTGGTGAACCTGGCATGGCAGACCGATGATTTGCCTGTGCCCCGGTTTGAGGTGGAGCGGTCTGTCGGCGGAGCCGGCGGATGGAACAGCATTGCCGAAATTTCAAACGGCGCGACGGCTTATGTTGACGCTGACACAGAAAGCGATACAAACTATTCTTATCGCGTACGCGCCAAAAGCTCGGCCGGCGTCTCATTTTACAGCAACTCTGTGAATGTGACAACCGAAGACCGCAGCACTGTCGCTTATGACGTTACCATCTCCTATTACAGCGATTCCCCGAACAAGAGCGCCATTGAGAACATCATCAGCTATTTTGCGGATGCTGTGTATGAGATGTCGAACGGATCGGAAAAACTCGGCCGGGTAAAAATTTACACCGGGGGAGCGTGGAATGACGAAGCCGATATTGTATGGGTTGGGGGAGACTGCCGCTCGGGGGCCATCCCATCCGGATACGGAATAGACGGCTATCAGATCGAGACCTGCGATGGCGGAGACCTGAACGACGGTGCTATCCAACAGTACAACGGCTACACGCTGGGCCACGAATGGGGGCATTATTTCTACGGACTGTATGATGAATATGTGGAAGAGGGGAGAGCCTGCGGGGGAAGGATATCCTCGCCCTGCCAAGGCGATACGGCCGTTGAGAAATCCATAATGAACAACCAGGTTTATGCCGTTTATGATCCGCGTTATTCTGTCAATGGCAGACCGCTTGAAGGTGACTTGGACTGGCTGAACCTCTCCACTCCCCTGAACAACACCGGGAACACAGCCCAGCATCGCGTCTATTCATCCAGTGCATGGGAGACTGTGGCTCGTCGGCCCTCGGAAGATCCGCCGGTCAGCCAGAGCTTTGCCAGCCTCCCCCGGGTATACCATTCGGAACTGGTTCCCGTAGCCCCCGGTTCAGGCAAAACTCCTTCCTTGGAGGTCAGTACGCAGGCCGGCAGGGATGCGGCCCGAAGCAAGCTTACCATCGTATGGACCGGTTCGGGATCGGGAGGGAAACGTGACGGAGTCACCGCCGATAGCGGCGCGGCGCACCAGTTCCTCATTGACCGTTCAGACAATATTTCAGAGGATCAGTTAAATGAGGTTAAGGACGCTGTGAAGCAGCAGGTGGAAGAGGCTGATATCGGCGACGCCATCGGCGTCGTCGCCTTTTGTGACGAAGCGGATGTGATCTATCCCCTGACAATGATTCAGAGCGAAGCGGATAAAAACGGGATAAAATCAGCCATTGACAGCATAGCCATCTGCTCGCGTGAGGCGGATATGGACAGCGGCATCCGGAAAGCATTGGACGGACTGACCGCCGATGTCCCGGAGAATCTCAACCGGTCCGTCTATCTGATCAGTCCCGGGCTGCATGAAACCGAAGGGAGTCCGTTTGCCGCGATTCCGGATTACAACGCGGCAGATGTCCGACTCCATACGTTCGGCTACGGAGCGGAAGAGGGAACCGCGGTCGCTTTGGAAGCCATGGCCGACCAGACAGACGGCGAATATCGTTTCATCGGAGCTGGCGAAGATTTGCAGAAGGCCCTGATCGCCGCGAATCAGGAGACCTCGCTTGTTGTGGAGGCGAATATCAGAACCGGCTGGGAGATGATTAGCCTTTCGCCGTACAGTATTCCGTTCCATATTGACTCAACCCTCGGGGAGTTCGGCGTCCATCTCTCTTACCTGGCAGATCGGGAATCCGCCAGCTTCGCTCTGATCGATCCGAACGGCGTTGCTCATGAGATCCCCGAAGACGTGTTTGAAAGTTTTGAAGATGAATGGGGAGCGGATACGAGTGGTTTTTATTCGATAACGAATCCGGAGAACGGAACTTGGAAACTCCGGGTCACAAGCACCGAGGAGAGACTCGATCTGTTCTACTGGATTGATGCGGAGATGGATGTGAACACACCGACGTTCAGTGCATACACCCAGGTTTTCCCGGACGATACTGTGGAATATCCTGATCCGATTCTGGTGTCGGCCTCCGTCAGCAAGGAACTTCCGATCACAGGAGCGGTGGTCAGGGGGAGAATCGAAGACCCCGGCGGAGATATTCATGACTTTGCCCTGAGAGACGACGGAACTGCCCCGGATCCTGTGGCCGGCGACGGGTATTATTCAGCGATTCTGGACTATGCCATGGATGGGGATTACTATGTCACTGTGATGTTCGATAACAGTAAGGGGACCGCCATGTACACAGCGGAAGGCTTCTCGTTCGCGCCGAATATGACTGGCAGCACGGAGCCGCCTGAGCCATGGCCTGTGGAAGAGAATTTCGAGCGTTTTGCCGAGATCCAGGTGACGGTGACAGGCGCTCAGGAGGACGATCACTCGGGCTGGCACGAAAACGATCCCACCGTTCTGACGCCGGACAACATTGATATTCCGGGCAGCATCGATTATCTCGGTGACGTGGACACCTTTAAGATCACTGTTCCTGATGATTTTTCCGGCGAGATGATCATTCGGGTGGATAATCTGGGACTGGGCATGGACCCCTATCTGTATATCTATGCCCGGGACTGGGGCTGGGAATTCGATGCATGGCTTGAAGAAGAGCCGTCAGAAGGCGCATATCTTTCTGAAAGCCTTGATGTGTCCCCGGGCGAGACATTTTATGTCGAAGTCTGGCATCTGAATTCCGACGCGGGAACCGGCGTCTATGACATCAGCGCCGGGCCTCGGCTGGCATCCGAAAGGGCGTCCTCATCGTGCGCATCCATGCCGGTTAAAGAAGTGCAGAAGACATATCACAGCGCGGATTATAATCCTGCGGACTATGAAATCAGCATATCCGAGCTTCTCCGTGTTATCCAAATGTATAACAGCCCCGCCTATCACTGCGATTCCGGAGGAGAAGATAAATATGCTCTCGGAACAGGGGATCAGAACTGCACGCCCCATGCTTCCGACTATAATCCTCAGAACTGGAAGATCGACCTCACTGAGCTTTTGCGGATGATCCAGCTCTATAATTCGTCCAGATATCAGACGGACCCGGACGGGGAGGATGGCTTTTCATCCATAAAATAAAACCCGAACTTAAGTTTATCCAATACCATGAAAAGGAGACATAAAATGCGTAAAAAGAGATCAATGCTTATTACAACAGGCGTTTTTCCACTGCAAACAGAAATAAAAGCCGGCGGCGCGGAATCCGCGGCAGAACGCCACAGGAAGCGGGCAGCCATAGCAAACTGCAAGCAGACCTGTGAAACGGAACATGCGGGTCATCGCAGAGCCATTATGGGATGCAAGCGGAGATGCACTGCCAGAGGGAGACACTGATTTCAAACTCTTGCTCTTAATCTTGCTCTTAATCTTGCTCTTAATCTTGCTCTTGCTCTTGCTCTTTATCTTGCTCTTTATCTTGCTCTTTATCTTGCTTTCTGATAGAATGGACGCGAGTAAGATAAAGATAAAGAGTAAGATAAAGATAAAGAGCAAGAGCAAGAGCAAGAGCAAGAGAAGAGCAAGAGAAGAGCAAGAGCAAGATTATTGCCCATCAAACTTCTCGGAAGTCAGCATCTCCGCAACGGTCATTCTGAGCTTTTGGCTGATGCCCGTAACCCGTCTGAGTTCAGCTTCCATGCCGGCCATTTCAACATAAAAAGGGGTCCGGTCAAATTTGAAATAGTCTTTTCCGCCACACTCTGCTGTGAAAGCCTCGCATCCCGGGCTGTATGCGGCGTTCTGACCGGGCCTGCGAAGTTCCGAGGGAATGCCGTGCAGTCTGCATATCATGGGCCGATAGGCATATAACAGACACAACCCGTCAGAATTCAGCGGACACATAAACCGAGCGGTCTGCCCCTTTTTATCTGCATCCGTCATTTTTCTGCATACTTCCCGGGCAATTTCTTTAACCGTTGCCCGCTTTTCAGAAGTCAGCGTCTTGTATCCTTCAAGAAGGTAAAAATACTCTGAAAATGTATGATGGTAAAAACGGGTGAGGCAGCAGTTCTCCCGGCATCCTGTACAATGAAAGCCGTAATAATCCGCAACTGCTTTGTATTTCTGATCCATAGCCGTATAAAGCATCCGTATTTTCTCTGAAAAAGGCGCGTAGTTATCCATTTGTGATCCGAAGGTTAAGGGTGAAAGGGTTAAGGGTAAGGTAAGGGTTAATTTATATCTCCCAAATACATACACTGTTTTCTGTCCGGCAAATCCTTGAAATATCTTCTTAACCCCAAAGGATAGAATCGGGCCTTTTCAATTCCCTGAATCTCCAACCATTCGATACTCTCCTGTCCCTCATCAGGATTATGACCGGTTTTAATCTCTGTCCCATTAGCGAGATGACACCTGAACATATATTCAACTTGATGAACACCATAATGCTCTTCCTGAAATTCATGATTTTTTCCGATGTATTCTCGAATAAACACTACATCACGGATGGTAATCTCCGCGTTCGTTTCTTCCCTGCATTCCCTTTTTAACGCCTGATGAAATGTTTCGCCCCAATTCTGACCACCGCCCGGTAAGACATAATAATCATCTCCGTCATCTGACTTTTTAAGGGTTAAGAGTTTGTCATTCTCAATGATGACGGCTTTGACCGAATTTCTAATCGGCCTGATGACAGGAGCCTTGGTCAGAATGCTGATCCTGAAATATCGTTCCTGAAAGGCTGTCAGGGCAAGGATTTGGTCTTTTGTATAAAATTGCTCCTCTGGGCATAAGACGATTTTCTGTTCGACATCGTTCAGCCTTTCAATGATTGCAATGCATTTTCCTGTAAATTTTGCAATCGGTTCGTAGATTCCCAAAACATACACATCAATCGGTTCACCGTCCTGAGCCTTTGTATGAGGTATGTATCCGTAATTAAGAGGATAGTAAATATTATGCTGCGGGTGCTTGGAACCCATAGGCCTGTCTATGATCACTTCAATGATTTCATCAAGATATTCATGCATATTGCCCCAATCTCCTAATTCTCCCATTTTGCCCGTTCGCTAATAAATTTCAGGCGATACCGCCTTAACACCTTAACCCTTAACCCTTAACACCTTAACCCTTAACCCTTAACCCCTTAATCCCTTAACCCTATACAAGCGGCGAAGGAAAAAAAAGCGTTTTGTAAAGCCCCAAGGCATGTCTGTCCGTCAGGCTGGCAATAAAATCACATACGATCCGTTCATGGGACTGGTCCTCATAACCGTCCTCTCCCATCTCCATCTCTTCAAGTTTTTTTTCAAGCATATCCTTATTATTCAGAAAATAGGCATAAAGCTCGGACAGAATCTTTTTGGCCTTGACAAAATCTTTGTGCACACGGGGGGAACGATATACATTTTCATAAAGAAATCTCCTCAGCGCAGTCATGGCGGAATGGACTTCGTCGCTCATACTCAGATGAAATTCATCGTCGCGAACCCCGCTTGAAAAGATAATATCCTTCATCATGGTTGTCGCCCGCTCCGAATGGGTGCGTCCGATAACATCCGAACACGAATCCGGAACCTGATCCGTATGAATAACCCCGCTTCTGACGGCATCATCCAAATCATGGTTCAGATATGCCATGATATCAGCAAACCGCACGATCCTTCCCTCAATCGTACACGGCTGCTCATCAGGGGCGTCAGGAATGATTTTTCCATATCCCTTGGAATGTTTTAAAATTCCGTCGCGGACCTCATACGTCAGATTAAGCCCTTTTCCTTTCTTTTCCAATACATCAACTACCCGAAGGCTCTGTTCATTGTGGGCGAAACTGTATGAAAAAATCTCTTTCAGCGCGGTCTCCCCGCTGTGTCCGAAGGGCGTATGTCCGAGATCATGTCCCAGGGCAATGGCTTCAGCCAGATCCTCGTTCAGATGCATGGCCCGTGCAATGGTTCTCGCGATCTGGGCGACCTCCAGCGTATGGGTCAGGCGGGTCCTGTACTCGTCCCCCAGAGGGGAAAGGAAGACCTGGGTCTTATATTTCAGTCGCCTGAAGGCGTTGGAATACACAATCCGATCTTTATCCACCTGGAAAGCCGTTCGGATAGGGCACGGAGGTTCCGGTCTCATACGGCCCTCCGATTCAGCGCTCAGGCATCCGAAAGGGGACATAAAACTTTTTTCACGTTTTTCAAACTTTTCACGGACAGACATATCTTTTCCATTCCGATTATAACGGATTTAGGATCCCTTGAACTTGAACGTGAACTTAAACTTAAACGTGAACTTACACCTGAACCGTTCATGTTCCTGTTCAAGTTCACGTTCAAGTTCAAGTTCAAGTTCACGTTCACGTTCCCCTAAATCCGTTATAATCAGCATATTATATAAAATCTGCTGTGCATAATGAAGCTCGATTTTGAAATATTCATTTTAACCCTTGATTCGCTTTTTTCTATTTATATTTACAATACTATTGATAAAATTGTCAACATGGAATATAGAATAACAGATAATAGAATAAATATTCGTATGATGCAAACTCAGCAGGTGTAAACTTCGGTGTTTATCAAGGCCAAAGTGAAATTTTTTTTAATCTCTGAAATTTGGAAAGCAGTATGTGAACTAAAACAAGGAGGAAAGAATGAAAAAAGTTGTTTTGCTGCTCATAATTGTTTTGTATTTTGCCTCAGATGGTCTGGCCGCACCCCTGATCTGGCAGAGGTCCGAGCCGGATGCAATTTCCCTGGCAACTAGGCAGGGAAAACTGATACTTCTTATTGCCGGACGCAAAGGATGCGGCAATTGCAAAGTTATGAAAGAGAAGGTTTGCGAATCCCCGGCGGTGAAATCCCTAATCAGAAAACATTTTATCCCCTGGTATTGTGACATTGATTCATGCTTTGAATGGTTTGCGTATAACAGCGGGCTGAAGAAACTTACCCTGCCCATGATCTGCTGTATTGATCCGCTTGAATTCCGACATCTGGACCGAACTGTCGGTTTCCAATCCCCCAAAGAGTTTTATTCCCGGCTTAAAAAGATAGTTTCTGCTTTCAATAGGAATAACGGAAAAGGACGGGGGGAGACATATCCTGCTTTTGAAGCACAGAAAGACTGTTCCGGTGTTCCCGGCGGGAGTGCCTATACTGATGACTGCGGAAACTGCGTTGCCGGCTCAACCGGTCTGCATCCCTGTTCAAAAGCCGAATGTTCCATATTCGGCAAGGTAACAGACGCAAGAACAGAATTCCCCGTTGAAGGTGCATCAGTTGAGGTGAAAAACGATATGAACTCCTATCGTGCCAGAACGGATGGAAGGGGTTCCTACAGCATCGAAAACATCGGATGCAGCACTTACAAACTGAAAATTTCAAAGGAAAATTATAATCCGTTCTGGGATAATAATTTTGAAATAAACGGACATATATCGTTTAGTATTCCGTTACATCCTTAAAACCCGATGGCATCCTTTATAGAAGCTGAAAAGTGGTTTGCACTTTTTCCGACTTGCAGAACGGTTTTTGCAGGTCGCTCGGAACGGTTTGCAAAATCGTTCTGGGATCAAACTTAGGACTTGCTCTTTATCTTGCTCTTGCTCTTGCTCTTGCTCTTTATCTTTATCTTTATCTTTATCTTTATCTTTATCTTAATGTTAATCCTGTCGTGTCCGTTTGATTAAGATAAAGAGCAGGAGCAGGAGAAAGAGCAGGAGCAAGATTGGGAATCCTTAAGTTTACACTTATGGGATAAAATGTAAACTGACAGATGAAGGATGCCAGCCATCAAGTTTTTTACTTTTTTCGGCATCCTTCATAAAAGCCGGAAGTAGTTTACACTTTTTCCCAATCGGAGCCGGCGGCACTTCATATCTCACACAGAGGCACAAAGGGCACAAAGGGGCAGAAAAGAATTCACCTAACCCGAAAGTGTAAACCGACAAATGAAGGATGCCCTTTTTTCAAATGAATTCATGGACAGGCCGACACAGGTCTTAATCTTCGTTTCGGCCAGCCGCAACACTCTGCTTCCGCCGGATTGGCAAATCCGGCGGCGGGCTTGGATTTGCCAATCCAAGCCGAGCGAAGCGGCCCAAACGAAGATCATGGCCCCGACACCTTTGTTGTATGTAATCGACTCCCTCAAGGAAACATTCGGATATCTCAGGTTCCCGTGAGTTTATGATCCGGTTTCATCACCCGTGATTTCAGCCATCCGGTTATGGGATTATTCTCGGATTAAACGCCATGCTCTGCCACATATTTCTTCTCGGCTTCGTAATACTCAGGAAAGCCGATGATATCCCGCAGATGTTGAAATTCAGTTAGATTCAGAGGAGTCTCCCCGCTCCGGAGTTTCAAGAGAGCGCTCTCCATCGCCTGAATGCCGGCAAACATCAGCGTAAGCGGATAGGCCACGATTTTGTAACCGATCTCCTGCAATTCCGTCGGGCTGAGGAGAGGGGTCTTCCCCTGCTCGACCATATTGGCCATTTTCGGGCCCGGCACACGGTCGCAATACGCGTGCATTTCCGCTTTATTGCGCGGGGCCTCCAAAAAGGTGATATCCGCGCCCATCTCGGCAAAGGTTTTGGCGCGAAAGATCGCCTCTTCCAATCCTTCTGTGGCATTGGCGTCGGTACGCGCCATGATAAGAATGTCGCTTCCCGCGTCCCGGGCGTCTGTTGCGGCCTGAATCCGTGCAAAGGCCTCCCCGCGGCTCACCGTCTGCTTGCCGCGGGTATGGCCGCAGCGCTTGGGCGCGACCTGATCCTCAATCATGATACATGCAAATCCCGCCTGCGCGTAACCCCGCACAGTCCGCTGCACATTAATCGCGTTTCCGTATCCGGTATCACCGTCGCCGAACATCGGAATGGAGACCGCCTCACAGATATTTCTTCCCTGGTCGGCCATCTCCGCATAAGAGATCAGTCCGGTATCCGGCATCCCGATGCGTGAAGCAGAGACCGCGAAGCCTCCCATGAAAGCTGCCGGAAACCCGGCCCGTTGTATGAGTTTCGCAGTCATTGCATCGTGACATCCGGGCGTTATCAGGATATCCGGTCCGTTAAGCAGTCTCTTCAGTTTGTCTGTTGCACTCAAGGCTTATCCTCCTTATCTGTAAATGAAACTTAAACTTGAACTTGAATTCGTGAACGTGAACATGAACACGCTGAGAGGGATCGCCATATCCCGAAAGTCCGAAACACGCTGAGAGGGATCGCCATATCCCGAAAGTCCGAAACACGCTGAGGGATCGCCATATCCCGAAAGTCCGAAACACGCTGAGAGGATCGCTAGATCCCGAAAGTCCGTTGCTGTATTAGTTCCCGAAACACGCTGAAAGGAATCGCTAGATCCCGAAACACGCCGAAAGACGCTGAAAGGGATCGCTAGATCCCGAAACACGTTGAAAGGGGATCGCTATATCCCGAAAGTCCGAAACACGCTGAAAGGAATCGATATATCCCGAAAGTCCGAAAGGGATCGCCAGTTCCCGAAACACGCTGAAAGGAATCGCCATATCCCGAAAGTCCGAAACATGAACGTGAAAAGCTATTTCATTGATTGTCTTAACTGCTCCGGTTATTTCCTCGCTTCCGATGTTCGCGCTTGGGAAAAATCGTCCCCTGGAAATCATTGTGCTTTTGTAAGTCCAACTTTTGGAGTCTCTGGTTTAAAGTACAGCCGCTTGGAAATTCGTCACCCTCTGAATTCAGGGTGAATGTTCCTTTTAGCGTGTTTTGGACTTTCGGGATCTAGCGATCCCTCTCAGCGTGTTTCGGGATCTAGCGATCCCTCTCAGCGTGTTTCGGGATCTAGCGATCCCCTCTCAGCGTGTTTCGGGATCTAGCGATCCCTTTCAGCGCGTTTCGGGATCTAGCGATTCGGGATCTAGCGATCCCTTTCAGCGTGTTTCGGGATCTAGCGATCCCTTTCAGCGTGTTTCGGGATCTAGCGATCCTTTCAGCGTGTTTCGGGATCTAGCGATCCCTTTCAGCGCGTTTCGGGATCTAGCGATCCCTTTCAGCGTGTTTCGGGATCTAGCGATCCCTTTCAGCGCGTTTCGGGATCTAGCGATCCTTTCAGCGTGTTTCGGGATCTAGCGATCCCTTTCAGCGTGTTTCGGGATCTAGCGATCCTTTCAGCGTGTTTCGGGATCTAGCGATCCCTTTCAGCGTGTTTCGGGATCTAGCGATCCCTTTCAGCGCGTTTCGGGATCTAGCGATCCTTTCAGCGTGTTTCGGGAATTAGCGGTCCCTCTCAGCGTGTTTCGGGAATTAGCGGTCCCTCTCAGCGTGTTTCGGGAATTAGCGGTCCCTCTCAGCGTGTTTCGGGAATTAGCGGTCCCTCTCAGCGTGTTTCGGGAACTATCGGTCCCTCTCAGCGTGTTTCGGGAACTATCGGTCCCTCTCAGCGTGTTTCAGCGTGTTTCGGAATTTGCAAGTTGCTGTACCACACTCAATTTTTAATTCTTAATAGCCCTTTAAAAAATATTTGTCAACAGACCTTAAATTTTCGCGTTCAGAAAATACAAGAGTCCCCTGATCAGGGAATGGGTCGCCGGAATATTGCTAACGGATTTCGCGGTTCTGTATAATTTCTGACAGTCGGCTGAGGCTTTCATTGTTTGCCGACCATGGCGGTTTATATAGAATTCTGAACGATTGCAGCAGTGGATTCCCGCTTTTTATATGAAAGGGGTTGGTGTTTGGCGGTTTGGAATGAATTTTTATGACCGGAATGATTTCAGGCTTGAAAGTTCTGTCAGAATCAGCTATAGACACCTCAAAAATCAGTTTTTCATGGGGGGAACTTCCAATGAACAGAATCTTAGATGAATCTTTGTATGATCCTGTGGGTGAATTATCCAAAGCCATCCTGTGTCATCAGTCTGGCCAACTGAAAGCGGCCGAAAAAATTTACAGAGAAATCCTTGAGACTGACCCGGATCACTCGGATGCTCTGCACCTGCTGGGCGTTATCGCGCATCAGTCCGACAAAAACAAGGATGCTGTGGAACTGATCAGCCAGGCCATTCAGATCAATCCCGGAGATCCGAATTATTACAACAATCTCGGGGCCGCCCTCAGAAATCAGGGCAGACTGAATGAAGCCATTGCCGCTTATCAGAAGGCCCTGCGGATCAAATCGGATTACGCCGGCGCGTATAATAATATCGGAAACGTGTTTCGGGAGCAGGGCAGGCTGGACGAGGCCGTTACCGCCTATCAGAACGCCATCCGACTGGAACCGGATTTTCTGAAAGCTTACAATAACCTGGGAATCACATTAAAGGAGCAGGGCAGGCCGGAGGAGGCAATCTCCTGTTATCAGCGGGCCGTGCAGATAAAACCGGACTACGCCCAAAGTTATGACAAAATTGAGTGTGGTACAGCAACTTGCAAATTCCGAAACACGCTGAAACACGCTGAGAGGGACCGATAGTTCCCGAAACACGCTGAGAGGGACCGATAGTTCCCGAAACACGCTGAGAGGGACC
>JAUCGI010000129.1 GCA_030378035.1 Desulfobacterales bacterium HSG2 | reverse complement strand
CCTTAAAGTATTTCCCGGATTGTGGCATGCAGACGATGCTGTCCGAATTCTGTCAGAGGACATCTGAAAAATAATCGGGCAATTCATTGTCAGGCAGTTTTTTCTGAACCTGTAAGTTGAGGCAGAACGCGGAAATTTTTTACTTAGAACTTTTAACAGAACTGTAAGGATGCCGGACAAAAATTTTCTATAAATGAAAACCTCCAAGATTCGGAAACCTCGGCGCATGTACTGACACTTTTTCCAGATCGGGTTAAGGCAGGCCGGATGCGGGAAGCCTTAACACTTAACACTTAACACTTAACACTTAACACTTAACACTCAACACACTTAACACTCCGTTACAGAATCTCATTTTTTGCTTTGCAAGTTCCTTTTTTGTTTGCTATAGTGAAAATTTATTTGAGTAACCACTTTACTTGGAACTACAAACTTTTATAATTTTAAGGAGAATGATCATGCCGATAAGTAAAGAACTTCTTGATATTCTGGCCTGCCCCAAGTGTAAAGGCCATATATATCTGAATGACGCGGAAACCGGGCTTATCTGTGATAACTGCAAACTTTTGTATGAAATAAGGGATGACATTCCGATTATGCTTATTGAAGAGGCCAAACAAATTGGGAATTAGGGAATTAGAAATTGGGGAATCGGGGAATTAGGAATTATCACGGGAAGCTGATTTTGAAAGATTCATTTTAACCTTTAATTCGCATCATAAAAAATGAGTACCCCTCAACCGCCAAAGCCTGCAAAACTGGTTATCGGCCTTTTTATGAAGGAAAAGGCCCTTTCGGCACCTGTGGCAAGGGAACTTGCCGAAAAATTCGGTCCTGTTGACATGGTAAGTTCATGGTTGCCGTTTGATTATACCGACTATTATGAACCTGAAATGGGAACCCCCCTTTTCAGACGGGTGCTGACGTTTAAGCGTTTGATAAAGCAGAGCCTTCTGCCGGATATAAAGATTATGACCAATGATCTTGAATTAAAATATTCGGAAAACAGTAAGCGGAGGGTCAATATTGATCCGGGATATATGCTTCATGAACGTTTTGTCCTTGCCACCGGCAAAAATTTTACTCACAGGATCTATATTGGTAAACAAATTTACGCTGATCTGACTCTGATTTATACAAAAGGGTCGTTTCAAAAACTGCCTTGGACATATCCTGATTATGCTGATAAAAAAATGATCGCTTATCTTGATTTGGTGCGCAAAAGATATAGTGCTAATTTTCATTAACTATTATTGACTTTTATGTTCTTATGCCTATGTTATGAGGTGTGAAAGCAAAAGAGGCACTGGTTTTAATCAAAGTTTCAGTTCTGCTGATATTTGAAATTGGAAGTTGAAAAATGATAAAAAGTATGACCGCTTTTTCCAGAGTGGAAAAAACAGAGGGGGAACTGGCCGTCAGTGCTGAAATCCGCTCTTATAACAGCAGATATCTTGATACGGTGTTGCGTATTCCCCAGGCATATCTTTCCATGGAAGAGCGGATAAAAGGACTGATCTCTGAAAAAGTGGCAAGAGGCCGTATTGAACTCAGACTGCAAATAAAGGATGAGTCTGAGGATGCCTGCGTCTTTGAGATAAATCGGGTCAGGGCGTCAGCTTATCATGGCGCTCTTGTTCAATTGAAAAATATGCTTAATATTGATACTGAGATATCTCTGAACATGCTGGCAGGACACGGAGGTATTATAAAACCTGCTGAAACAGAAAGGGATACGGAAAAACACTGGTCTGTAATAGCGGGCTGCGTCACCGATGCTGTCAGCGAACTGGATGCCATGCGGAAGAAGGAGGGCGATTTTATTGCCCGGGATTTTGTTGAGCGGCTTGATTTTATTGAAAAAGCAATGGGGCAGATTGAAAAAGAATCGGGTAGCCTTCTGCTCCATTATCAGGAACGCTTAAAAGAACGTATCGATGCCTTAACCAAAGGGATTACAGAGATAGACCCCCCGCGGATCGCCCAGGAAGCGGCATTTCTTGCGGACAGAAGCGATATTTCCGAAGAGATTGTGAGGGTAAAAAGCCATATTCAGCAGTTTCGGGCCTTCATGGATTCAGAAGAGTCCTCAGGCCGGAAACTTAATTTCCTGTTGCAGGAGTTTAATCGGGAATTCAACACCATGGGGTCCAAGGCGGGAAATGTGGAAGCGTCCTATACAATTGTCAACATTAAGTCGGAACTTGAAAAAATAAGGGAACAGGTACAGAATGTGGAATAGTTAGCGGTTGACGGTTGACGGTTGACGGTTGACGGTTGCCAGTTACCAGTTGACGGTTACCAGTTGACGATTGTTCGTTGTAAACCGTCAACCGTCAACCGTCAACCGTCAACCGTCAACTGGCAACTGTCAACCGACACAGAGGTAAAATGGAACAAACGCTGTTAAATATCGGATTTGGAAGCACTGTGGTTGCTGAACGGGTCATCGCTGTCGTATTGCCCAATTCCGCGCCGATGAAGCGGCTCAAAGATGAGGCAAGGGACGATAATCGTTTGGTAGATGCGACTTATGGCCGTAAAACCCGTTCCATAATTATCATGGACAGCAATCATGTTGTCCTGTCAGCCATACAGGCGGAAACAATATCCCAGCGCTATGAAATGCTCAGGGAAACCCAGAAAGATCGTCGTGAAAAAGTGAAAAAGGAGTCTCTTATATCCAGAGGGACAAAATAAAGAGGGCTAATAATGATGCGTAACCGGGGGCAACTTTTTATCGTCTCTGCACCGTCAGGGGCTGGAAAAACAACGCTTTGCAATGCGCTCCTTGAACGATTTCCCGATATCCGTTTTTCGATATCATACACCACACGGCCGCCCCGCGCAGATGAAAGAGAAGGGATTGACTACCATTTCATCACAGAAGAGGAGTTTATGAAGAGAACAGAGGCCGGCAGATGGGCAGAATGGGCAGAAGTCCATAATAATTTTTATGGCACTTCCTCAGAATCTTTGAATGAAACTCTGTCCGAGGGGTATGATATCCTCTTTGAGATTGATGTTCAGGGGACCTTTCAGCTCCTTAAACGGTATCCTGACAGTGTGACAATTTTCATCATGCCGCCGTCTTATGATGTTCTGAAGCGCCGTTTGGAATCGAGAAGCACCGATGCCAAAGATGTTATCGCGACCCGTATCCTGAATGCAGAAAAAGAGATGGCTGAAAAAGACCGTTATCGCCATATTATTGTCAATGACCAATTATCGGAAGCTGTTGAGGAATTCGTTTCTATTATAGAAAAGTATCGTTAGTGTTTGGTGTTTGGTGTTTGGTATTTGGTGTTTGGTATTTGGTGTTTGGTATTTTGTATTTTGTATTTTGCACTGGACACCAAACACAAAACACAAAACAACAAAACACAAAACAACAAAACAACAAAACAACAAAACACAAAACAACAAAACACAAAACAACAAAACACCATGAAACCAGAGACACTTTTCGGATTCCACCCTGTTTTTGAAGCGATCAGGGCAGGCAGGAGAGAATTGTTTGACCTTTATTATACAAAAGACAAGGTGTTCAACCGGTTTGAAAGAATGGCGTCTGCTGATCCTGCAAGGCATTTGTTCCTGCAAGAGCTGAAAAAACTGAGGAAAATTCATCCTTCGCAATTGGAATCAATGGCCGGGACCGAACTTCATCAGGGAATCGGGGCAAAGGTAAGCCCGTATCCGCGGGCTAAAATTTCTGAGATTCTGGATTCTGCCGGCGACAGCCCCTTTCTGCTGCTGTTGGATAACATAGTGGATACCCATAATATGGGCGCGCTGATTCGGACGGCCCTCTGTGCCGGGGTCAACGGGGTTATCGTTCCGAAAGATCGTTCCGCTTCGCCCACGCCTGCTGTGTCAAAGGCATCCGCAGGCGCGCTGGAGCATCTGTCCCTGGTGCAGGTGACAAACCTGGTAAACACCATAAAGGACCTGAAGAAAAAAGGCTTGTGGATTGCAGGAATGGACAGGACCGGGGAAACATCCCTCTTTGACAGCGATCTGACCGGCCCGATAGCCATTGTTATCGGCGGAGAGCAAAAAGGGGCCCGTCCGCTTGTCAGAAAACATTGTGATTTTCTGATGTCCGTTCCCCAGAAAGGGCTGATAGATTCACTGAACGCGTCGGTAGCAGGAGCAGTCGCCATGTATGAAGTATTCAGACAGCGAAGTTCGTAGTTCCGCCTTTAGGCGGTTTTTCCAGCAAAGTTCGTAGTTCCGCCTTTAGGCGGTTTTTCCAGCAAAGTTCGTAGTTCCGCCTTTAGGCGGTTTTCCAAGTAGTAGTACGGCAAATTATAAATTCATCCCTTCCCTTTATATATAAAGAGGGATGAACGAGCCGCCTAAAGGCGGAACTACGAACTTTCTGAAAAGAAATTTTTTATGAAAAATTTAACGACACCACTGTTTTTATTTTTTTTTATGCTGATTTTGCTTTTGTTCCGTCCGGTATTGGCTCAGGAACTGCCGGCGAACTTTTCGGGGAATACTGTAATCCTGGATGAACGCACTGACCAATATCCCTTGGAACCTTATCTGGAATACTTGGAAGATAGGGACGGCAAATGGTCAATCGATGATGTGACTTCTGCTGAAATTTCCGGAAATTTCATTCCGAACAAAAAAGAGGTGCTTAATTTCGGTTACACAGATTCGGCATACTGGATAAGGTTTGCACTTGAAACTCAAAAATCAAAAATCGGTTTCCAGTCCGAATGGTTTTTGGAACTGAGATACCCGCTTCTTGATCATGTGACGCTCTTCACGCCTCTTCCGGCCGGGGATTGGATGGTAAAAAAAACAGGGGACAGACTCCCTTTCAATCATCGGGATGTGAAACATCATAATTTTGTTTTCCGCATAAAGATGACCCCGGGAGAAAAACAGACTTTGTATTTTCATATAAAAAGCCAGAGCACTCTGGAAATTCCTCTTACGCTCTGGTCGGCGACGGGATTTGCGGAAAAGGTGAACAAAAAGCAGTTTGCTTCGGGGATTTATTACGGCGTTATGGGAGCAATGGTGCTTTATAATCTGTTTATCTTTCTGTCTGTCAGAGACCGGAGTTATCTTTTTTATGTGCTGTATATCACAAGCTATGTTTTTTTTCAGATTTGCCTGAGCGGTGAGGGATATGAGTATATATGGAAAGATTTTCCCTGGTGCTTCAATCATAGCATTCCGTTTTTTATTGTATTCACAGGGTTCTGGATTGCCCAGTTTTCCAGATCATTCCTTCATACGAAAGTGAATTCTCCCCGATCAGACAAGGCGCTCTCCTTTTTTATGGCCGGGTCGGTTGTGCTTATGGTATTATCTCTGACTGTCAGTTACGCGTCAGTCATCAGAGCAGCCACCCTGTGGATACTGTTGGAAATGGGGACTGTCCTGCTGACAGGTGCCGTCTGCCTGCAAAGAGGGTATCGGGCGGCCCGCTATTTTATGCTTGCATGGTTTGCTTTTCTGTCAGGGACAATTATATATTCACTCAAGACCTTCGGGGTGTTACCTGTCAATTTTTTTACGTCTTATATTATGCAGTTCGGTTCTGCCTTACTGGTCATCCTGCTCTCTCTGGGGTTGGCTGACCGTATCAACACAGAGCGAAGGGAAAAACTCATTGCCCAGGAGGAACTGCTGAAAGCGCAGCAGGAACTCCTTGAAACACACGAACAGGCTACCGAAACTTTGGAAAAGGAAGTGAACGAAAGAACAGGGGAACTGAGAGCCACTCTTGAACAAATGGCGAACGCCAACAAACATATTTTGGAAAGCATCCGATACGCGGAAAAGATCCAAAGCTCGCTTTTGCCGTCCAAAATTGCAATGGATCGTTGTCTCAATGATTATTTTATCATAGAGGAACCCAGACATATTATCGGAGGCGATATTTATCTGTTTGAGGATTTTGAGGACGGATATCTGATCGGCGTCATGGACTGCACCGGTCACGGGATCCCGGGCGCTCTGATGACCATGCTTGCAGGATCTGCTTTTAAGCGGATTGTCCAGAAGGATCATGATAACCCGGCTCACATACTGAAATCGCTGAATGAGACTGTCAAAACCTCCCTGTATCCTGAAGACAGACCCGCGCTCTCTGATGACGGCATGGATGCGGGCATCTGTTTTGTAAATACGGAAACACGAACCCTGACGTTTGCGGGGGCAAGGATTCCCCTGATTTATGCCGCGGACAATACGCTGCATGTCTTAAAGGGAGACCGTCAGAGTATCGGGTATAAAAAAGCAAACACTGACTTTGACTTTGCCAATCATCATATTCCGATTCAGTCCGATATGTCATTTTATCTGTCAACAGATGGTATCACAGATCAGCCGGGAGGGCCAAAACGCTTTCCTTTTGGCAACAGGCGATTTCATGCCCTGCTGAATGATATCTGGAAAAAGCCGTTTGATGAACAAAAAGTCAGGATAATGGACAGTTGTCTGAAATGGAAAAACAAAGAAGAGCAAAGAGATGATATGACGATAGTAGGGTTCGGATTTTGATGAGGCTGGATGCTGGATGCTGGATGCTGGATGCTGGATATTTGATGCTTGATACTTGATGCTTGAATCAAGTTTCAGGTTTCAAGTATCAAACATCAAGCATCCAGCATCAAATATCCAGCATCCAGCATCAAACATCAAGTTTCAAGAAAGGATAACAAATGGATAATCTGCTCATCAAGCCGACAAAATATACGCCGCTTATCAAATTTGATTCTGACAGGCATGTTTTGGAAATTAAGGGGGAATCTTATCCTGACAATATATTTGAATTTTATGAGCCGGTGCTTGACTGGGTAAAAGCATATTTGAAAGAACTCTCTGAAAATCAGATGGTTACTGTTGTCATTGAACTGATATATTACAACAGCAACAGTGCCAAGATTCTGACGAACTTTTTTGATATGCTCCAAAATGCGGTAATTCAGGAAAAAAATATTGTTATCCATTGGTATTATGACAAAGAAAATGATATGGCTTTGGAGTATGGTGAGGAGTTTAAAGATGACTTGGAATCACTGCCTTTTCATCTGATTCAGATTCAGGAAGGGAACTGAAAACATATCTTAATTAATGTTTTAAACAAAAGGGAAACGACATGATAGCTAATCTCTATGAGTTTAAAAAAGATCTCAACAAGCGGGGAGTCTTTTTCTGTTTCAGCGGTCCCGTGTCGCAGGATCTCCTGGTGGAAATCGGCGCGACACTTAAGCAGAAAATGAGACTGGAAGAGGCTCACAATTCGACCGCGCTCAGGGTCTTCTCCATGGTGGTGGAGCAGGCGCAGAACATTATCCACTATTCCGCTGAAAAATGCCCGAAGGAGAGGGGATTGACTGAAGCGACGGACGAGTTGAGCATCGGGATCATCGCAGTCGGTTATGAAAGTGAGCGTTATTTTGTGCTGTGCGGAAACAGAATATACAATAAAGATGTCGGGAGACTTCGTGACAAACTCAGCAAATTGCAGAAAATGGACAGGGACGCGCTTAAAAAGCTTTACAGACAGGAGCGCAAAAAGGGGCCCGGCCCCGGCAGCAAGGGGGCCGGCTTAGGGTTTATTGACATGGCCAAAAAAGCCTGCAAACCCATCGAATTTGATTTTAAAAGGATTGATGAAAAATTTTCATTCTTTTCTTCAAAAATTGTTATTTAGACGGAGATCGCCATGAAGAACTTAAAACTCGAAGCTACGAAGTACACGCCTGAAATATCCTTTGATGGTGACAAGAATGTCCTTGAAATCATCGGCGAATCCTATCCGGAGAATATCGCGGAATTTTACGCGCCTGTTTTTTCCTGGCTGGAAGAATATCTCGAACAGGTGGAAGATCAGGATGTTGTCTTCAATATGGAACTCGTTTACTTTAACAGCAGCTCTTCAAAAGTGTTACTGGATCTTTTTGAACTCTTGGAGGAGGCAACGGACAAGGGCAAAAATGTCATTGTCAACTGGATATACGAGGAGGAGGATGAAGACACTCTGGAATTCGGGGAAGAATTTCAGGAGGATTTTCAGTCGCTCCATTTGAACCTGCTTCAAAAGAATTCGTAAAAACACGGCCGAACCGAATTTATTCCTGTGAATCGTCAGAACCTTTGATTAGCCGTGTTTTTATTGTCTGGAATTCATCCTCGGTGATCACCCCCTGATTTCTCAGTTCGGAAAGTTCTTTTAATCGGACGATCAGGTCCAGAGGCTGATTCTGTTTTTCTGTCATATCAGGCAGCAATGCGGTGTTTTCCTGATGACAGGGCAGGGCGTTTGCGTATTGCTGCTGCCCTCCGTAAGTAAGGGTCAGAAGACCTTTGAAAATGGAAATCTGGACGGGCTCCCCCCGGTTCATTTTTTCTTTGAATTCATGATTGGCTGCAAAACCGTCCTGCCTGATTTTCCGAAACTTTTTTCTTGAAAACTGCACCAGGGCAAACAGGATGATTATTAGAATCAGCGCGCCCGCGGCCAGAATAACATTTCTGTAATCCGCCACCCCTCTGATGAGCACCACCACAGACGCCCCCAGGAGGGGAACTGCGAAAAATCCGATGATGATCAGATAAAAAAGTCCGATACTGGACATCATATACACTTGTCTTTTTATGTAACCGTTTTTCTTTTTCATCACAAAATCCGTTTTTGGTTAGGGAACTCCAAATAAACAAAATGCAGTGGGCGAAACGAAACCCACCTTATGCAGATGTTTTGCGGGCTTCGCTGAACCACCCTGCATTTTGAATAAAAGCATATAAAGTTGAAAGATAATAATTTATTGATTGCTTTTCGTCAAGCTTTTATAGACTTTCTCCGCTGGGTGTCGCGGCATTTGCGGAAATCATCAGGATTGCAGATACAGGCGGAAAGGTTAAAAAACACGGACGGGAATAATGTCACGAACGGGATTGCAAATCCCGTCCGGCCTGGGTAATGTCACGAACGGGATTGCAAATCCCGTCCGGCTTGCTGTCACGAACGGGATTGCAAATCCCGTCCGGCTTGCTGTCACGAACGGGATTGCAAATCCCGTCCGGCTTGCTGTCACGAACGGGATTGCAAATCCCGTCCGGCCTGGCCATCCGACCTGGGCGAAAAGAGGCAAAAAATCAGACTCCCGCTTTCGCGGGAATCTGAGAATTATTTATTATCAGATCAGACTGTGCTGCTCACCCCGCTGACCGTCTGTAAGATAAAAATCACGTCATCCGCGGCGATCTTACCATCTCCGTTCACATCCGTGTCCAAATCAATGAAAATCTCTCCCAACTCTGTTCCTGTCAGAATCTGAAGTCCCAGAACAGCGTCTTTCAGATCAACAACATCGTTGCCGTCTATATCGCCGCGGCGATAAACCCTGATGCTGAGATTAATTACATTGCTATCCTCAGCCCCGTCACTGAATGTCACCGGAACGGTGAGCGTACCGATAAAATCATCTGCCGGGGTGATGGTATTGTCACCAGTAAGCGTATAATTTTCACCCTCCAGAACCTTCAGGATATAATCCCGGGGACGAGTCTTATTCGGGGTGTCCGGGTCTGCCACCGTCACTTTAATATCGTCCGGCTCAAGGGGCAGGGCAGTCTCCGCTGCTACAGAGATTGAATCAATCCCTTCCCCTTCGGTAATGACAGGCGCGTCGTTTTGCGGATTGATGCTGACATTGATCGTAATACTGTCACTTCCATTTGCATCGTCGATGACCTGAACCCTGAACCAATCTGTCCCGTTCTGATCCGGGTCAGGCGTATAAGTGATGACAACGGAATTACCGGTCGGATTATCGATTTCTGCTGTTCCTTTGGAGGGATTGCTGATGCTCCAAGTGAGGTATTCACCTTCAGGATCGCTGATGTCCGTCGCATTGAGACTGAACACTTGGGGGGAACTGTCTTCATCCATAGTCACCGAAAAATTTTCTCCTTCTGTAATTTCGGGCACATTGGGACGGATCACGACATTAACCGTGATCGATGTACTGTCGGTGCCGTCGCTGACCCATACATCAAAGTTGTCCTTCCCGCTGTAATTATTATCAGGTTCGTAAAAGACCTCCAGAGAGTTGCCCATGTTTCCTCTGATAGAGGCGGCACCGTGACCGGCGCGGATGTTGCGCGTCGAGACACCTTCGTCAAATCCCCATTTCAGTGGTCTCCCTTCGGGGTCGCTAGCGTCGAGAGTCAGAGTGGATTGGATCGGTTCTTCGTTCTCATCCACCGTCACAGTGGTGGATTTGCCTTGGGCAATGACGGGCGGGCTGTTGTTCAGCCAGACTTTGTTGGGCTGACCCTGATTTCCCACAAAAGCATCGAGATCGTCATCCCCGTCAACATCTCCGAGGGAAACGAAAATGCTGATGGAACCGCCCATACCTTTGCCACTGTCTGAAAAAACCCCTTTTTCGTTCTGCCATACTTTGTTCTGGTTGCCGGCCGCATTTGCAACAAACGCGTCAAGGTAGCCGTTAGCGTCAACATCTTTAAGAACCACGGCAAAGCTGGTGCCGCTGCCCAAATTCTGGCCGCTGTCGGCAAATGTCCCCTTTCCGTCGTTCAGCCACACCTTGTTGGGCTGGTTGCAATTTGCAACAAAAGCATCGAGAGTCTTATTGCCGTCAACATCTCCGAGGGCCACGCTGTAGCTGGTATATCCCCCCAGGCTCTGGCCGGCGTCTGTAAACGACCCGTTTCCATTGTTCAGCCACACCTTGTTGGCCTGAAAATTTGCCACAAAGGCATCGAGATCACTGTCACCGTCAATATATCCGAGGGCCACGCCGTAGCTGTCAGATCCCCCGAGACTCTCCGCACCCTCGGTAAAATTCCCCTTTCCGTCATTAATCCACACCTTGTTGGCCCCGTCCAAACCATCTAAGTTATGCGAAACATTCACCACAAAGGCGTCGATATCCCTGTCGCCGTCAAGGTCGCCGAGGGCTATGCCGCGGCTGTCGGATGCGCCGAGACTCTGACCGCTGTCGGTAAACATACCTTTTCCGTCGTTCAGCCAAACTTTGTTGGGAGCGGCCAGGATATCATTCTCGTCCGACCCGTTCGCGACAAAAGCGTCAACATAGCCGTCGCCGTCAAGATCTCCGAGAACCACGGCATGACTGTATGAATCGCCCAGGCTCTGACCGTTGCTGCTGAATATCCCTGCCCCATCGTTCAGCCATACGATGTTCTTCCGCTTTTCCGGATCATCCGGATCGCCCGGGCCATTTGCGACAAAGGCGTCAAGGTCCTCATCGCCGTCAAGGTCTCCGAGCGCCACGCCACGACTGTATGAATTGCCCAGCGGTGCCTGCCCGCTGTCAATATAATGAATATTCCCCACTGTGACGATGGTGAATTGCCACCGTCGTGTTTCAGAACTGACGTTAAAAAAGACTTCCTCCTCTTCTTCGATCTCTACTAGCCGAATACCGTTGGTGGTGATGCTCGCTGTCACTATTTCACCAATCCTGAAATCCTTATCAGGGGTGAGTGTGACGGATTTTCGTGACACGACAAAGGTGAAATCATACGAACCGGAAAGGGAACCCTCTATGCTGAACTTGGATTTACTGATGGTTCCCTCCACAACATCTTTACTAAATGTCACAACGATTTTGGTAGTGGCGGCGATATTGATAGTGTTCTGTGCAGGGGTGGTTCCGGTGACGCCCTGTATAATGAAAAATTGCCATTGCCATGTTCCGGGCTCAGTCAGGGGAACGCCGTCCGCGCTTTCGATGCCTGCCGGCTTTACCGTTACAGTCACCTTCTCACCACAGGTGAAATCCTCCTTATGGAAGAGAGTAATCGTACTCCCTGACACCTCGAAAGTAAGGTCGTGTGAGCGGGACGCAGTTCCGCTAACGGTAAACATTTTAGGCTCGACCGTTTCAGGGTTGATGTCGCTGTCAAAATTCACAACAATATCCGTATCGACAGGGACCTTGTCAGCGTCCGCTGCGGGGGTGTTGCTTATAATCGTTATCGCGTGAGCCGATGAAAGGGGAATGGCGAATAACAACCCTGCCATCAGCATGCTTGTCAGCCACAACCGGAAACTGTAGGCAGACAAACCGACTCTGAATAAAAATTTCCTACTGATCATGAATACATCCTCCTGAAAAAAAGTGTTTAAGATAATAACTGATAAGGATTGTCTGTAAGAAACTTCCATGAAAAAATTTCTGATTATAACGGATTTAGGGAACCCTGTGAACGTGCCCGTAAACTTGAACTTGAACTTGAACCTTGAACGTGAACGTGAATCCCGACGTGAACATTCATTTATGAACACGTCTGAGTTCAAGTTCAAGTTCAAGGCTCCCTAAATTCGTTATAATCAGAAAATTTTTTCACCCCGATGATGGAAATGTATTTTCATGGTAAAGGGATTTCCCTTCAATTTAAGGGGTCTTTCTGCGGAATATCCTTATTCTTGCAAACAATCCTTGCAGTTTGTTCTTTTCAGGATGCTATAAATCCCGTTAAACATTCCGGGAAAATGGCATCCTGAAAAACAAAACAATTATAAAAATTGCACATCGGATGGAACCAATCATAAACCTATAAAATAATTTTACACATTTCAGATGAAAATCTTACCTTAAAATTTTGCAAAGTGCAACTTTGCCGCTCCTGAACACTTATAAGGGATGCTTTTATGGGTGTCCCATCTACCCATCATTTCATTCCGGCCAAATTGAAAGACGGACATTTTCCGGCTTCGGCAACGGTGGATTCCGGGTCAAAACTGAAAAAATGTCCCATTTTTTCAGTTTTGCCCGGAATGAC
>JAUCGI010000128.1 GCA_030378035.1 Desulfobacterales bacterium HSG2 | reverse complement strand
GAGGCTGAAAACTGGTGCAAAAAAATTTTGCACTCCGGAGGCTGCAATACTTCGGATAGATCAAAAGGCCATAAGGGCTTAATCTTAATCTTGCTCTTGCTCTTGCTCTTTATCTTTATCTTTATCTTGATCTTGATAAAGAGCAAGAGCAAGAGCAAGAGCAAGAGATCAAAGGCATCCTTCATTTGTCAGCTAACAGAACAACGGGACGCAGATAAACGCGGATAAACGCGGATGAGTTTGTTCTTCAGAAAAAGTGTGAACTATTTTGAAGTAATATGAAAGATGCCGATAAAAGTGTCCGAAGTATTGAGGCTGGAAACTGGTGCAAAAAAATTTTTGCACTCCGGAGGGTGATGCAAAAAAATTTTTGCACTCCGGAGTTTTTCAGGTGCAAAACAAATAAATGATGTACCGATTTCTTAACTTTTTGGGAGACTGACATGTCGTATAATATACAGCCTCAGCATCCTGACATTACAGAGGCTATGTGGATAAGGATCAATGAAATCATAACAACCAATCGGATGAAACCCGGTTCGGTGATAACTGTTCTGAGAGAGTGCCAGGATATTGTGGGTTATCTGCCTGTGGAACTGATTGACCATATCAGCCGGGGACTCAATCTTTCCCCCAGCGATGTTTTCGGTGTGGTCTCTTTCTATTCACTTTTTTCATTGGAGCCCAAAGGCAGGCATACAGTCAAGGTCTGTATGGGAACCGCCTGTTATGTCAAAGGGATAAAAGAGGTCATCGAACGAATCTGTAATGAATATCAGATGGAAGAGGGGGGCACTTCCGAAGACAGACGCTTTTCTTTGGACCCCGTCAGATGTCTGGGAGCATGCGGGCTTGCCCCTGTGGCGGTGGTCGATCAGGACATTTACGGGGATGCAAGTTCAAACAGTATCATTGATATCCTTGAAAAGTATGAATAGGTCGGTTGACAGTTGCCGGTTGCCGGTTGCCGGTTGACAGTTGACAGTTGACAGTTGACGGTTGACGGTTGACAGTTGACAGTGGGCAGTTGCGACCAACTGGCAACCGTCAACTGTCAACCGTCAACCGAACAATTAAAAGGAGAGAACTTATGGCAAAGCTGTCCATACAGGATCTTAAGAAGATAAAAGAAGATGCGGCAAAAGATATGGTGATAAGAGGGGGAAAGGGAAATATCAAGATTATTGTTCATATGGGCACATGCGGGATCGCCGCGGGTGCCCGTGAGGTTATGGCAACTCTCATGGAGGAGATGAACGAGGCAAATCGCCAGGATATTCGGGTGGTGGCTGCCGGGTGTACGGGAATGTGCAGCAGTGAACCCAACGTAACGGTGGAGGTTGAAGGGGAGGAGCCGATTGTCTATCAGCAGATGGATAGAAACAGGATGCGTCAGGTCTTTAAAAGACATGTCCTTAAAGGAGAGGTTCAGACCGATTTTGCTCTGGCCAGAGGATAGTGGTGGTCGGTGGTCCGTAGTTGGTGGTCCGTGGTCCGTGGCACAACTGACAACTGACAACTGACAACTGACAACACACAACTGACAACTGACCGACAAACAGGAGAAAATGATGAGTAAGATAAGAACACAGTTGATGCTATGCGGCGGTACGGCATGCCACTCGAGAGGAACCTCTGCGGTACGGGAAACCCTTGAAAAAGAGCTGGATCGCCGCGGACTCGCTGAAGAGATTCAGCTTATTGAGACAGGGTGCAACGGATTCTGCGCGGTGGGACCTGTAATGCTGGTTCAGCCGGACGAGATTTTCTACCAAAAGCTCAAACCCAAACATATTCCGCACCTCGTGGAAGAGCACTTTCTCAAAGGCCGACCTGTTGAAAAACTTTTTTATGCGGAGTCCGCATCCAAGGAAACCATACCGAATATGGAAAACATTCCTTTCTTCGCGCATCAGATGCTTTGGGCAATGCGGAACAAGGGACTCATTGATCCGGAGGTGATTGACGATTATATCGCCAGAGACGGCTATTTTGCGGCTGCAAAGGCTTTGCAGGAGATGACGCCTGAACAGATCATCAGAGAGATGAGGATTTCACAGATCAGAGGACGGGGCGGGGCCGGTTTCCCCACCGGTCTGAAATGGGATTTTGCCCGCAGGAGTCCCGGTGATGTGAAGTATGTCCTCTGCAACGCGGACGAGGGGGACCCCGGCGCGTTTATGGATAGGAGCATTCTGGAAGCCGATCCCCATGCGGTTCTCGAAGGGATGATCATCGCGGCCCGGGCCATCAGCGCGCATCAGGGATATATCTACTGCCGCACCGAATATCCTCTGGCCATCCGCCGGCTGAATATCGCGATCACCCAGGCTAAGGAGTACGGCCTGCTGGGAAAGGACATCCTCGGAACCGGATTTGACTTTGACATCGAGATATATGAGGGCGCGGGCGCGTTTGTCTGCGGAGAAGAGACCGCGCTGATGCGGTCCATTGAAGGGAAACGCGGGATGCCCCGGCCCAGGCCGCCATTTCCCGCGCTTAGAGGTTTGTGGGAAAAGCCCACCATTCTGAACAATGTTGAAACCCTGGCAAATGTTCCCCAGATCATGTTAAACGGCGGGGACTGGTATGCCAGCGTCGGAACCGAAACCAGCAAGGGAACGAAAGTCTTCGCGCTCTCCGGAGATGTGCGTAATATCGGACTGGTGGAAGTCCCCATGGGGATATCTCTGAGGACCATTATATTTGATATCGGCGGCGGCATTCCCAAAAAAAAGAAATTCAAGGCGGTTCAGTTGGGAGGCCCCTCGGGCGGATGCATACCTGAACAGCACCTGGATATTCCGGTCGATTACGAAGCCATTGCCAAAGTCGGCGCCATCATGGGGTCGGGCGGGATGATCGTCATGGACGAAACCACCTGCATGGTTGACATGGCCCGTTTTTTCATGGATTTTGTTCAGGACGAATCCTGTGGAAAATGTACGCCGTGCCGTGAGGGAACCCGCCGCCTTTTGGATATACTGAAAAGAATATGTGACGGAAAGGGGAGACCCGAAGATATTGAGGATATGAAGGAGCTCTCTCATGTGATCAAAGAGTCCGCACTTTGCGGCCTGGGACAGACAGGCCCGAATCCGGTCCTTTCCACACTCAGATATTTTGAGGACGAATATGAGGCCCATATTTATGAAAAGCGATGTCCGGCAAAGCGATGTGTGGCCCTGTTAAAGTTTGAAATCGATCCGGATATCTGCACCAAATGCGGACTCTGCTCCAAAGTCTGCCCGACAGAAGCGGTCACTTGGAAAAAGAAGACGGTTGCCAGGATCGATAAAGAAAAATGTATAAAGTGCCTGAGCTGTTTTGGCAAATGTAAGTTCGGAGCGATTTTTTAGGATCCGGGGAAACCAGGTTTTTTGGGGAAACCTGGTTTCTGTTTCAAAAGAAGCCCTGGAAAACCGCTCTGAAGGAGCACCTGTGAAAGAATCTGCAAATCGGAAACTACATGGAAACCTCAGATAACGAATCGCCAATAGTAAAAAAGCGTAACAAATTCTTCAAAGGGTTTGAAAGAAGAAGGCCCTTTGACCATGATCCGAATGCTTCGGTTACAATCAAACGTGTCTTTTCCTGATGTGAATCTACAAGGATTGTGGATAAGAAAGGATTCGGCGTGCTCTCCGGAAGCTTCCGGGATATCCGTTAAATGCTTCGGAAACGGGGATCATGATCCGAATGCTTCGGTTCATCCATCGCGGTGTCAAAATCCCAACCCGAAAGGTGATGATTATGAAATGCCATGTATCAGGGCTTATCAGTAAAATTCATGAGGCGGTTGAGAGCGATTCCGGTTTTGAATATCTGAAGCAATTCATATTTGATTATTATTATGCCGAGGACGATTACATTTTTGAATCCGACGGAATGGAATACCTATTTGACGTCTTGTCGGTATATCTCGAATCCGAGGAGGCTTACGGCGATCCCCTGAGGGAAGTCCGGCTGAAACGGCTCCGCCGGGTGATTCAGGATCGATATGGGACAATCGAAGATATGATAGCCGCATTAAAATATGATGAAATCGGAAATCTGCTGGACAAATCTGAGTCCGGGGCTATTTCCCAGGCACTTTTTTATTCCCAGATTTGCAACCTGTCTCCGCTTTCTTTTGATGCGGAGAAACTTGTGGCGGCATACAGACGCAGGCTGTCTGATCCGGAGGAAAGAGACATGAGTCCTTCAGAAATGGAAATACCAATCTGTTTTCCCCGCGAAATCGCCGAGCAGATTCGGAAAATGCCGGACATGGACGCGTTTGTCAGCGCCGTTGTAAAGGAGGCATTGGAAAACCGCTCTGAAGGAGCGCAACTGTAAATATGGATAACAATCAGCCTCTTTGACAATATCGGCAAACAGATTCAGCAATTACCGGGGTCACAGACGGTTTTGTCAGCACACTTGTATGATAGAACCTGAGAGCCTGGACAGAGCCGCTTTTCAATTTACAGGGAGGAAAAAATATGGAAGCATTACAGACATTATCCCGAAATGATCAGATACGGACAGGAACATACGGAGAGCCCGACGATGAAAACGGTCTCTCGAAAGACGGTCTGGCCGTTTCGGAGGAGGAATACTGGGAAAAATATTATAATGATCCTGATTTTGTTTATGAATGGAACAACGGATATCTGGAGGTGAAACCGATGTCGGATCAGAAGGGGAGTGAGTCTTATCAGTGGTTCTGTAATATTATGCGCTGTTATATCCAGACATATCCCGTGGGCAGAATAAGCAACCTTGAAATCGGATTCCGGCTGTCGACTTCCAAGAAGATCGAAATCCGCAGGCCGGATCTGGCCGTGGTTCTGAATGACAATCTCGTGGAGATAAACGATGACGACTGCACTTATCAGGGGGTATTCGACCTGTGCGTCGAGTCGCTCTCCCATTCCTCGGACAGCGAGATAATACGGGACACCGTTGACAAAAAGGGGGAATACGAGGGAACGGGCGTGAGGGAATATTACATCCTCGATGCAAGGAAAACCGAAACCGTGTTTTACCGTCTGAACCGGAGGGGACAGTATCAGAAGATCAGTCCTGTGGGAGATATTATCCGGTCCGGGATACTGCCCGGTTTTCAGTTCCGGATTTCCGATCTGTACCGGAAGCCCTCTCTGGAAGAGTTGGCAGAGGATCCGGTTTATCATGACTATGTTTTTCCTTCTTTCAAAGCGGTGAAAAAAGAGCTGGCTTTGGAAAAACAGCGTGCAGAAAGGGAAAAACAGCGCGCAGAAAAGGAAAAACAGCGCGCAGAAAAGGAAAAACGGCGCGCAGAAAGGGAAAAACAGCGCGCAGAAAAGGAAAAACGGCGCGCAGAAAAGGAAAAACGGCGCGCAGAAAAGGAAAAACAGCGCGCAGAAAAAGCTGAAAAAGATCTGCTTTCGGAAAAACAGCGCGTGAAAAAGCAATTCCTCGAAGCTGCCCGCAATATGCTGGCCAGCGGTCTGGACACTGCCGCTGTTATGAGTTTCACCGGCCTCTCCGCTGGTGAGATCGCTACATTAAAACCTGAAATCTGATATGGATCGGGTTCTCATGAGCGATATCATCAGTGGAAAGCATTTTCATTTCCGCAGACTTTTTTATCTGAGGCCCGGACAGACTCGTTTTTCAATTTACAGAGGGAAAATATGGAAGCATCACAGACATTATCCCGAAATGATCAGATACGGACGGGAGAGACCTGCGACAATGAAAACGGTCTCTCGAAAGACGGTCTGGCCGTTTCGGAGGAGGAATACTGGGAAAAATATTATAATGATCCTGATTTTGTTTACGAATGGAACAACGGATATCTGGAAATAAGACCTATTTCGGATCAGAAGGGGAGTGAGGCTTATCAGTGGTTCTGTGATATTCTGAGCTGGTATGTCCAGACATATTCCGCGGGCAGGATAAGCAACTTGGCTATCGGCTTCCGGATGGCGATTCCCGGGAGTACCACAATTCGCAGGCCGGACCTGGCCGTGGTTCTGCATGACAATCCCGTGGCGATAAACGACGATGACTGCACTTATCAGGGGGTATTCGATCTGTGTGTCGAATCGCTCTCCCATTCCTCAGACAGAGAGATAATACGGGACACCGTTCACAAAAAGGGGGAATACGAGAGCATGGGTGTTAAGGAATATTATATCCTCGATGCAAGAGGGATCGAAACAGCGTTCTACCGTCTGAACCGGAGGGGACAGTATCAGGAGATCAGTCCTGTGGGAGATATTATTCGGTCCGGGATACTGCCCGGGTTTCACTTCCGAATTTCCGATCTGTACCGGCAACCCTTCCCGGAAAAGCTGGCAGAGGATCCGGTGCATTACGATTATGTTTTTCCTTCTCTCAACGCGGCGAAAAAAGAACTGGCTTTGAAAAAAAGGCGCGCAGAAAAAGCTGAAAAAGAGCTGCTTTTGGAAAAAGAGTTGCTTTTGGAAAAACAGCGCGCAGAAAAAGCTGAAAAAGAGCTGCTTTCGGAAAAACAGCGCGCAGAAAAAGAGCTGCTTTTGGAAAAACAGCGCTCGAAAAAGCAATTCCTCGAAGTTGCCCGCAATATGCTGGCCAGCGGTCTGGACACTGCCGCTGTTATGAGTTTCACCGGCCTCTCCGCCGCTGAGATCGCTACTTTGAAATCTGAACCCTGATGGCATCCTTCGTTTTTTGAAAAGTAGTTTACACTTTCAGATGAATTGAAAAGTTCGTAGTTCCGCCTTTAGGCGGTGCTGCACCGCCTAAAGGCGGAACTACAAACTGACGCCTAATAATGACAAAAACAAACACCAAATCAGAGGAACTGCTCGGATGTCTGGCTGTTTTCGGTTCCGCTTTTTTCTTCTATCTTTCCACAGCAGTCATCCGGTGGTCAAAGGCCCGGGTGTCATTAGATCCGGCATTTTTTGTTTTTGTTCGGTTCCTCCTGGGGTTTCTCCTGATTTGTTCTGTTTTATACTTAAAAAAACAGCGGCTCAAACCTGAAAATTATCATCTCCTGATCGGCCGGACGATTTCCAACTGCGTCGCGGTCTATTGCTTTTATAAAGGCGTGGTCCTGACTTCGGTTGCTGAGGCAAATATTCTGAATATGACCTATCCCTTATTTATCGCAGCATTTTCCTGGATATTTTTAAAATCCCAGAGAGATGTCACAACAACAGTAATCGTTATCATCGCTTTTATCGGTATATGGCTGATATTATCGCCTGGAAAGAGTTCCCTGGATTTGAATCATCTGTGGGGGATATCTTCGGGAGTGAGCGCGTCGTTTTCAATTATCTATCTGAACCTGAGCCGGAAGTTCCATGATTCGGAAACCATTTTATTTTATATGTTCGGACTGGGCGCGGTGATCAGCTTTATCCTTTTCCATGAAAAAATATTTGTCCCCGACACCCGGGAACTTTATTACCTGACGATTTGCTCCGGATTCGCCATTTGCGGACAATATCTCATCACCTTGGGATTTCGTTATGTCACCGCTGTGGAAGGCGGGATTATCTCCTCTGCCCGGATATTGCTGGCAGCGATTCTCGGTCCCTGGATTGCTTCGGATCCGGCTCTCTCTTTATCCGGGTGGATAGGCGCTCTGCTGATTTTTGCTGCCAATGTTTATCTGACGGTTCGGAAGGCGAAATCTGGGCCTGATCGTCCGACTGGCGCACTTTAAGACAAACTTCCCCGGCGAGTCCCATTTCCGGAGCGTTTACTCGTTACGAGGCTCCGCCTCGTAACGCATAACATGAGGCTCTGCCTCACCCATTTGCAAAGCCTTGGAATCAGAATCCCGGAATCAAAGCCCCGGAATAAATTCCAGGGCTGAAAGCGAAAGCAGGCTAAAGCCAGCTATCGTCACAGTGCGCTTTGGCGTACTTGCACTTTTGATTGTAACCGAAGCATTTAACTGACATCGGTGCGGGTAAATGTAAGGACGTCCTGACTTGGAAATTGAAAAAAAAATCAGTGATTGAAACATGCTCCCCCAAGTTGCGGATACGCCCGGCGGTGATTTCAAATCACTGCCACGAAATTGCTGATTTTGCACACAGGTTTCCTCTGTGACTTCCGGTTTCAGCTAACCAAAGAGGAGATGGAAACTTTATCGAGTGCATTCAGTTGTCGGTTAAATCTATTCCGCATGTAAAGCATCAAGAACTGCCTGCGGATTTTTTGATGCAATGCGCAGCAATGCCCTGCCCTTCCGGCTTTCTTCTGCCCTGCTCCCCCTGCTCCCAATTTTGCAGGGAGTTTGTCTCTGATTGTCTTTATTTCAGGAGGCTCAATTTCATAAACACGACTCGGTGCCTGTCGTCCGGCCCTGATCTCACCGGCTTCTTTAATGCTGGCAACGAGTTTGTCGAAATCTTTTTCCTTACATGATATCATAAGTACCTACATGATTTACCATTTACCATGCGCTGATTAACCGATATGTGAGAAGCTGAATCTTCACACTGGAATATCCCACATAGCTCCGTCCTTTGATTTACATTGAGGATTAAGTTCCCACGCTCCGCGTGGGAACAGGAACCCATGAGGAGAAATTAAACTTTCACAAAAGTCAGCCCCAGCTTCTCCCGCTTATCCTCAATATGCTTACGAATCAGCACAGCCGCTTTCTCAGGATCAGACTCCACCGCAAACGTCGCGCCGACCACATCCTCCAGACCTTCGGTGAGAAGCTTCACCACATTCATGCTCCCCGCAATGGGCGGCATGGGACCCAGTACTGTATAGACCCCCGAAGCCACCGCATACGCACCAATGGAGACCGCTTTCTCCGAATACCACTCCGGCGCGGCCGCGGCAAGGGGAAGGTCGCTGATATCCGCGTTTAACGCATTCGCCAAAGCTGAGGCCAGCACCAGAATCCGCACATTATCCACACAGCTCCCCATGTGCAGCACCGGCGGAATGCCCAGTGACCCGCATATCTCTTTCAGGCCCGGGCCGGCGAATTCAATGGCCTCCGCGACTTTGAACCCGGCTTTGGCGTTGGCAATCGCGGCGCATCCGGTATCGACCACCAGAATATCATTTTCAATCAGCCGCTTTGTCAGGGTCACATGGCCGTAGTCCTGTTTGATCCTCGGATTGTTGCATCCCACGACGCCGACAGCCCCCCGGATCTTTCCGCCGGCAATGGCATCGATGAGCGGCTGAGGTGTTCCGCCCAATGCGCCCACAATGGTCTCGACCGAGAATCCGCCCACCGCATTCACCGGCTCCACCGGAATATAGGCATTGCCCCGTTTCTCGAAATTCCCGACAGCCTCCTTCACCAACTCCGTTGCCAACTCTTTTGCATTGTCCGGATGGAATTCCCGATGCTCCATCCCCGGAAAACGGGCTTTGTCGCTGGTGCTGATCATTTTGGTGTGGTAGCACGCGGCCACTATTCCCAGCGCGGGCATGATGCACTGATAATCCACGATCATCATCTCAACTGCTCCGGTGGCAAGCACCAGTTCAGTCGTGAGATGATTTCCGGCTATGGGAACGCCGTGACGCATCAGAAGTTCATTCCCGGTGCAGCACACGCCGGCCAGATTGATTCCCTTGGCACCCTTCTCCTTGGCCAGTTCGACCATTTCAGAAGACTGGCAGGCCAGGAGAACCATCTCGGAGACCACCGGATTGTGGCCATGCACAATGATGTTCACCTCATCTTCCTTCAATACCCCCACATTCACGGTGGTGGGTTTGGGTGCAGGCGTTCCGAAAAGAATGTCCGACACCTCGGTGGCAATCATGGATCCGCCCCAGCCATCGGAGAGGCTGTTCCGGAGTCCGTGCAGGAGCAGACTCTGCCAGTCATTGTCAACCCCCATGTGGGTCCGGTGCATCATTTCCGAGGTCTCCCGGTCAATGCCCCTGGGCATGATGCCCAGCTTTTTCCAAAGTTCACGGCGTTTTTCAGGCGCTCGTGAGACAAGTGTCAGTTCCTTTTTCCGAGTGCCGAAGTCCTCCTGCATCGCGTTGGCCAATTCCCCGGCGATTTCGGCAGGCTCTTTCTCCTCGGTTTCGACGCCGTACTCAGCAGCCACTCTTTTCAGCTTTTCCACATCTCTGATCTCATATCCGGGCGCGCTCCCTTCGGCAACCTGGGCCAGCACTTCCACCAGATCCCGTCCGTGATCCGAATGGGACGCGGCTCCTGCTGCAATCATGCGGCCCAGATTCCGGGCGACGATAATATCCCCGTCCGCGCCGCAGACACCCTGCTGAGGCCCTTCTCCGAAGGGATCAATCCGACACGGCCCCATGACACAGTTCCGGCAGCTTAACCCCATCTCACAATATCCGCACTGAGGCAGTTGGGCCTTGTAACGCTCCCACACCGTCTCAATCTGATCCTTCTCGGCTTTTTTCAACAACAACTGACCATCTTGGGTGATGGTATTCTTCTCATATTTGCCCATTATCTACATACCTCCTTAAATTGTTTGTTGTCAGTTGTCAGTGGTCAGTTGCAACGGACCACGGACTACTGACAACGAACCACCGACCACCGACATGCTCCTTGCCACTTCATCCGTTTTCCGTTTCATGGCCTCTGACGGTTCTTCAAAAGTGAGCGCACCGGACTTGCAGATCTCCACACACGCGGGAATCAGTCCCTGTTTCCGTCGTTCAAGGCAGTTATCGCACTTGACAGCGATCGCTTTTCCGGGAGGCGCGGCCGCGTCTTCATGGTAACGGATGACGCCAAAGGGACAGGCCATCGCGCAGGTGGCGCAGTTGACGCATCTGTCCGGATCAATGAGAATGGTCTCTGTCTCCGAATCACGGAACATGGCACCGGGCAGACAGGCCAGCAGACAGGGCGCAGGATCGCAATGCCTGCACCGGTTGGGAAATCCTTCGCCATATAAGCCGACCCCGATATGGGCGCGGGGTTTGGGCAAAGGGGTTTCAGAAATCGCTGTCAGCAACGTCTTGCTCTGAGAATGAGCAGTTGCACACGCGATCATGCATTGCATACACCCCAAGCATCGTTCCGGGTGTACCACGACTTTCTTCATTACAACCTCCTTATGTTGTTCGTTGTTAGTTGTCCGTTGTTAGTTGTCCGTTATTGGTTGTCCGTTGTTAGTTGCACATCTCGTGCTCGTGAACGTGCTCGTGAATGTGCTCGTGAAAGTACAGCAGTTTCCGGGTATGTCACGTTCATGTTCACGGGCACGTTCACGTTCATGTTCACGGGCTATATTACGTCAGCAACTGTCCATAATTAAATGACGGCTCCAGCAGAAGTTCTTTGGGAACCCTGAAAGGTGTTTCGCTTTGTATGAGAGACAGAAGAACGCCTCCCTGTTCAACAGAATTCACCATAATCATCCCCACCAGTTTATCCTCACGGAAGACCAGTTTCCGGTATGTTTTAAGACGCGGGTCGCTGTGGCTGAGGATCTCATATTGGGGATCGTCGGATGGCGGATTGATCAGCCCGCCGGTCATCAGGTCAAGGCCGAAAATATGGATCGTATTCCGACCCAGGCTTCCCTTATATTCAACGGACCGACGGCCTGCCATATTCGTCCCGGCAATACGGCCCTGAGCCGTGGCTTCCGGCCAGATGGCATTGACCCACGGGGTCTTGCGGGCAATGTCAGTCATTTCTGCCACATCGCCCGCGGCAAATATTCCGGGAGCGGTTGTTTCCATCTGCGGATTGATTAGAATACCCAGATCAACCTGAATTTTATCACGGGGAACAAAAGAGAGAGCGGGCAGCACGCCGATACATATCACGGCCATATCGCACGGAATCTCTGTTCCGTCAGACAAGCGGGCAGATTCGACCTTTCTTGTTCCTTCAAAGCTCGTCACCTCCGTCCCCAGTTTCACTTTCAGGTCATGGGCTGACACCTCTTCAAGAATCATCCCGGACGCTGTTTCGTCAGCGCGCAAAGGAAAAAGGCGGTCTTCGCGCTCAATTATTGTAACATTGATATTACACTGCATCAGTCCGTAAGCCGCCTTGAAACCGACCGGACCGCCTCCCAGAACCAGCGCGTTCCTGACATTCGGCACAGCTTCCGATATTTCACGCACATGAGTTTCTGTGCGCATGTAAAAAATGTTCTCCAAATCCTGCCCTCCGACTTTGACGGGCCTGGGATCAGCACCCGTTGCAATCAGCAGTTTGTCGTAGGTAAAGGCAGTTTCCGAATTCCCTGCTTTGACAGGGTCGGGTTTGACGCCTGTCACACTCATCAGTTTGTCAAGTAGGTGAGCAAGGACGCTTCTCAAATTCCGCTCCCCGTTCTGGATAAAAACGATTTTGTTATCCACATCAATGCCTGAGACCCGCTTCCCCAGGACGGGTCTGATTTTCAGATTGTCATAAAAATCCGAACCGCGGATGGGGAGTTTGTCCGGCTGGATCGCGCCTTCAAGGAGAAGGCTGATCATGGGACGACAGTAGGGATTAATGGTTTCGTCCCCGATCATGGTGATACTCCCTTCAGAATCAGATTCCCGAATGGCTTCAGCCGCATGAATACCCGCAGCGCCGTTTCCGATAATTACATATTTCATAATCAACCTCTTCATGGGCCAGACTTCCGAAGTTTTAAGAACTTCGGGAGTTTTGAGTTTGTCTTTATCTGATTCTTAAATATATGGGTAAGGAAATATTGTAAATCAGGAAAATTCTGATTTTATCTGGGAAAATCCCTTAAAGATGAGATTGCTTTGGGGTGATGAAAATTCCGATTTTATGCCGATTTTTCAGCCGCGGGATCAGGCGATCTCTGAATATCCAAATCCCGAGCGTAGTCTCCGGCTTCCAATCTCCGGCAACACAGAACTTAAACATTGAATGATAAACAATTTTCTGATTATAACGCTTTTCGGGGAGGCTTCAAACCGCGAATGAACGCGAATGAACGCGAACGGACACATATCCGTGTGATTCGCGTTCATTCGTGTCATTCGCGGTTTCAGGACCTTTCAGGTCCCCCATCGATCGTCATGTTGCCGACTGATTCGTGTCATTCGTGGTTTCATAGCCTCCCCTAAATCCGTTATAATCAGACAATTTTGTTGAAAATTGGAACGGGGTTCCGACACACTTTTAAGTTTATCAGCCTAACTGCCTTGTTTCATTACCGAGGAAACTGGACATTGAAAGGGACCTGATAGGTCGGATAAGAAATCACACGCGAACATTGTCTCCGAACTTGTAAGTGAAATACA
>JAUCGI010000127.1 GCA_030378035.1 Desulfobacterales bacterium HSG2 | reverse complement strand
CTTGGCGGTACGATGCGGCGGATTTGGCAATCCCCCGCGAGCAGACACTTTTCCGCGGTGTGGTGCGGCAGATTCGCCCGCGGCAGGAACCTCGCCGCTCGGTTCGGATTGCTAAATCCGACCCTCCGGCGGGACGATGCGGGGATTTGCCAATCCCCTGCGAACTTGGGAGAGAGAGAGGCGGATTTAGCAAACCCCGCGAGTATGGGAGTCAGCATAAAAGACAGCCATTGACGGCATTCGCACCGTGCGTAGCCAATTGGCGGAACGAACTGAGAAGAGGTGAAAATATGAGCACTTTTCTACAAATAATGGGTGGAATTTTCCTTTTTATTATAATTGCTGTTGTTGCAGTGATCCTGTATTTCAGGTTCAAATGGCTGAAGTTGGTAGATCAGCTTTCACTGGCAGAGATCCTGACGCCCTTCCGGATTCATACTGTTCCTGACGTTTCACCGGATTGGCTTGAAGAAAAAGCCGTTGATAAAGCCATATCCGCATTTCATTCGCTCGGATTTACGGATGTGGGGCCCTTCAGAATCGAAGAAATGCCGATGATTAAACTGTTCGGTCTTATCCACACACAGGAGCAGGTAATGGCAGTTGTTTATAAGCATGAATCTGTCGGCACATGGTCCGACGTTGTTGTGGAGTATGAAAGCGGAGAGGAATTTACCGTAAGCAATGCGCCCACGGGAGAGGAGCTGGATACCCGACCCGATGTCCGCAAACTCTTTGATGAAACATGGGATGAAATTCAGCTTTTCAGGACAGTCATACAGGAAAGAAAGCCGGGGCCGTTTAAATCCGTTTCTGTGAAAGACTTCCCGAGGACTTTTGAAAAAAGCTACGCGGAAGATATGGCATGGCGGAACCGCCGCGGCACCACGAAGAAGGAAATCCGCCGAGTAGCGGGAAATATGGATATCCAGACCAGTAAAAGCCATATTGATGAAGCTTATGCAGTGTCATTGGAAGAGACCGTGGAACGGCTTAATGAGGAGTGTATTCAGCAGTTCATAGAGACAACTGACATGTCAGTCTCCGAATGGGAGAAAATCAGGGATCGCATCTTTATCATACATGAAAAAATCCCGCCGAATATGCTTCCGGAATATGTGGACGCATATATCGGGTTTTCAGAAGATCAGATAGAAGAGATGGAATCTCTGATTGATCCTGACATGCCGGTTTGTGAATTGTTTCAGCAAATAAATGAGAGTTTGCCTGACGACATGAAATCAAGGAAAGTGGGAGAAGTTTCCGAACCGGTCAGAGGTGATATTTATGTTGAAAAATTCTGATTATAACGGATTTAGGGAGGCCCCCTGAACTTGCACTTGCACTTGCACTTAAACTTGCACTTAAACCCGCACCGCGTTCTCAGACTCCGAACATGCTCCGTTAATGAATGTCCGGGGGCTGAGTGCAAGTGCAAGTGCAAGTTTAAGTTTAAGTTTAAGTGCAAGTGCAAGTAGCCTCCTAAATCCGTTATAATCAGGAAAATTTTTTTATTAGGTTGGGATTGAAAATGATTTAATATAAGGACAAAAAATGAACAAAAACAAAACACCCATTATTATCGGAAGCGACCATGCCGCTTACCAGTTAAAGGAAAAGGTGAAAGTCCGGCTTGCTGAACAGCATGGTATCGAAGTTGAGGACGCCGGGACTCACAGTGAAGTTTCTGTGGATTACCCGGACTTTGGGAGCAAGGTCGCCCAAGCCGTTTCAACCGGGAAATTCGAGCGGGGCGTACTTATCTGTGGAACGGGTATCGGCATGTCCATGGTGGCCAACAGATTTCCCGGGGTCCGGGCCGCGCTTTGCAATGATCTCTTTTCCGCTATTATGAGCAGGCGGCACAACAACGCCAATATTCTCGTCATGGGAGGCCGTGTTATCGGAGATGTGCTTGCCATGGAGATCGTTGACGCTTGGATTGAAACCCCTTTTGACGGCGGACGGCACCAGTCACGGTTAGAGAAATTTGATCGGATTGTCTGTTAATGATATCCCGACAACGGTATCCCGACAACGGTATCCCCAACGACGGTATCCCAACGACGGTATCCCAACGACGCTGAGAGGGGATCGGCAGATCCCCGAACATTTATACGCCTGACGATGCTGAGAGGGGATGCCTGACGCTGCTGAGAGGGGATCGGCAGATCCCCGAACATTTATACGCCTGACGATGCTGAGAGGGGATGCCTGACGCTGCTGAGAGGGGATCGGCAGATCCCCGAATGTTATATACGCCTGACGATGCTAAGAGGGATCGATAGATCCCCGAATGTTATATATACGATAACTGGATTCAGCAATCCGGCGAGAGCATCTGAGTTTGATGTCGCCGGATTTACCAATCCGGCGAGAGCTTCGGAGTTTGATGTCGCCGGATTTACCAATCCGGCGAGAGCTTCGGAGTTTGATGTCGCCGGATTTACCAATCCGGCGAGAGCTTCGGAGTTTGATGTCGCCGAATTTACCAATCCGGCGAGAGCTTCGGAGTTTTGCGAGAGCATCTGAGTTTGAAGCCGCCGGATTTACCAATCCGGCGAGAGCTTCGGAGTTTTGCGGGAGCATCTCAGTTTGAAGCCGCCGGATTTACCAATCCGGCGAGAGCTTCTGAGTTTTGCGGGAGCATCTGAGTTTGAAGTCGCCGGATTTAGCAATCCGGCGAGAGCTTTGGAGTTTTGCGAGAGCATCTCAGTTTGATGTCGCCGGATTTAGCAATCCGGCGAGAGCTTCGGAGTTTTGCGGGAGCATCTGAGTTTGAAGCCGCCGGATTTAGCAATCCGGCGAGAGCTTCGGAGTTTTGCGAGAGCATCTGAGTTTGAAGCCGCCGGATTTACCAATCCGGCGAGAGCTTCGGAGTTTTGCGAGAGCTTCTGAGTTTTGCGAGAGCATCTGAGTTTTGCGGGAGCATTTGAGTTTTGCAGGAACATTTGAGTTATCTTAAAATATCTAAAACTAAAAGAGAAAGATTTTATACAACTGTTAAAAAACCGGGCTTTTTCAAAAAAACCCGGTTTGTCGGAAGATGAAATCTTTCATCTGAAAGAAGAGGAAAGAATCATTGGAGTCATTGAAAATTATTGAAGAGACAGATATTGAAATTGCAAGAGCTATTGCCAGTGAGCTTGACAGACAAAAGAACACCTTGGAGCTTATCGCTTCGGAAAATATCGCAAGTTCGGCAGTGATGGCCACCCAGGGGAACATAATGACCAACAAATATGCCGAGGGCTATCCGGACAAACGGTATTACGGCGGATGCGAATATGTTGATGTGGCTGAGAAACTGGCCATCAGCAGGGCAAAAGAACTGTTCAATGCCGAATATGCCAATGTTCAGCCCCATTCAGGCTCGCAGGCCAACATGGCTGTTTACTTTGCGCTGCTGAATCCGGGAGATACTGTTCTCGGCATGGATCTGGCCCACGGCGGCCACCTGACCCACGGAAGCCCTGCCAGTTTTTCAGGAAAGCTTTTTAATTTTGTCCATTACGGAGTCAGAGAGGATACCGGAGTCATTGATTATGAAAAACTGGCCCGCATAGCGGAGAAAGAGAAGCCGAAAATGATTGTCGCCGGCGCAAGCGCATACCCGCGTATCCTCGATTTCGAGGCATTTGCAAAGATTGCAAAATCCGTTAATGCCTATCTGATGGTTGACATGGCCCATATTGCCGGCTTGGTCGCGGCAGGGCATCACTCTTCCCCCATACCGTTTGCAGATGTGGTCACATCCACGACCCATAAGACCCTGAGAGGTCCCCGCGGCGGACTGATTCTGGCAAAAACGGATTACAGCAAGGTTCTGAACAGTCAGATATTCCCCGGCATTCAGGGAGGACCGCTCATGCATGTGATTGCTGCGAAAGCGGTCGCGTTCAAAGAGGCTCTTGACGAATCATTCAGGAGCTATCAGAAGAATGTTGCGGAAAACGCAAAAACCCTTGCGGCAAATCTGATGAAAAACGGCGTCAAACTTGTATCAGGCGGCACAGACAACCACATGATGCTTGCAGATCTGAGAAATCTCAGGATAACTGGCAAGGATGCACAGGATATTCTGGAGCGTGCAGGGATCACCGTTAATAAGAATGCGATCCCGTTTGAAACGGAGAATCCTTTTGTGACGAGCGGTATTCGTATCGGAACACCTGCCCTCACCACAAGGGGTATGAAAATCCCGGAAATGAAGATTATTGCAAAACTTATTGTTGATGTTCTGAAAAATCGTGATGATAAAAAGGTCACAGAGCGGGTGAGGGCAAAAGTTCATGAACTCTGCCAAGCTTTTCCGATCTATCAGGAGACAGCAAACTAAGTTCTTCCAAAGAACTTGTCCTGACCCCGACAGTCGTTCCTGCGAACCCGGCCCGTCGTTCCTGCGAACTCGGCCTGTCGTTCCCGATAACCCGGGATATCGAACCCGAGAACCCGGGCTATCGAACCCGGCCCGTCGTTCCTGCGAACTCGGCCTGTCGTTCCCGAGAACCCGGGCTATCGAACCCGGACTGTCGAACTCGGACTGTCGTTCCTGCGAACCCGGCCTGTCGTTCCCGAGAACCCGGGATGTCGAACTCGGGCTGTCGTTCCTGCGAACCCGGCCTGTCGAACTCGGCCTGTCGTTCCTCCGAACTCGGGCCGTCGTTCCCGAGAACCCGGGCTGTCGTTCCCGAGAACCCGGGCTGTCGTTCCCGAGAACCCGGGCTGTCGTTCCCGAGAACCCGGGCTGTCGAACCCGGCCCGTCGTTCCTGCGAACCCGGCCCGTCGTTCCTGCAAACCCGGCCTGTCATTCCTGCGAACCCGGCCTGTCATTCCTGCGAAAGCAGGAATCCACTGTTGTTTATCTGAGACTTTCATATAAAAGCAGGAATCCACCGCCCCTCTTTTGAAAAAGTGGATTCCCGCTTTCGCGGGAATGACAGGAGATTATCCGGGAATGACAGGAGATTATCCGGGATTATCCGGGGTGCAAAGCTTGCTTTGCGCATACGCCAGACAGAAATGATCCTGTCATGGGGATTCGTGCAAAGCAAGCTTTGCACTCCGGATTGGTTACACAAAAAGAGGTTATACCATGCCGGAAAAAGGCACTCGCCCCTCGTGGGAAAATTATTTTATGGATATTGCGGTACTCGTGGCAAAACGCTCCACATGCATCAGACGTGCTGTGGGTGCCGTAATTGTAAAAGATAAACAGATCCTGACCACTGGCTATAACGGAGCGCCGAGCGGTCTGAAACACTGCACTGAAACCGGTTGTCTCAGGGAAAGACTGAATGTGCCGTCCGGCGAGCAGAATGCGATCATTCAGGCCGCATCTAACGGAGTTTCCATAAGAGGGGCCACACTTTTCTGCACAAATTTTCCCTGTTCCATCTGCGCCAAAATGATTATCAACGCCGGTATAAAGATAGTCTGCTACCAAGCCGAATACCCGGATACCAAGTCCGAAGCGTACCTGAAAGAAGCAAATATAAAACTTGATGCTTGATGTTTGATGTTTGATGGTTGATGCTTGATGCTTGATGCTTGATGCTTGATGGTTGATGCTTGATGCTTGATGTTTGATGCTTGATGTTTGATGCTGGATGCTTGATGCTTGATGTTTGATGCTTGATACTGGATGCTTGAAACTTGAAACTCGGAATCTGATTATCAAGCATCCAGCATCCAGCATCCAATATCCAGCATCCAGCATCCAGCATCCAGCATCCAGCATCCAGCATCCAGCATCCAATATCAAGCATCCAGCATCCAGCATCCAGCATCCAGCATCTAAAATCTATAGAAAGAAAAGCTTATGAAATGTCCGTTTTGCGGAGAAATTGATGATAGAGTGATCGATTCCAGGTTGAACAAGACCGGAATTGCGATCCGAAGGCGCAGGGAGTGTCTCTCTTGCAGCAGACGCTTTACCACTTATGAACGGATTGAGGAAGTCCCTGTTATGATTATCAAAAAGGACGGACGCCGAGAGGTCTTCCAACGCGAGAAGGTACGTTCGGGCATTCAGAGGGCCTGTGAGAAACGGGATATCAGCATGAATGTCATCGAAGAATTCCTTGACGAGCTGGAACGTGATCTCAGAGAGACCGGTGAAAAGGAGATTCCTTCCACCTCAATCGGCGAAAGAATCATGACAAAGCTTCACGGAATAGACGATATCGCTTATGTAAGATTCGCATCGGTTTACAGAGAATTCAAAGATGTGAATGAATTTGTATCTGAGGTGAAAAGTCTTTCAAAAACGGTTGGCGGTTGACGGTTGGCGGTTGACGGTTGACGGTTGACGGTTGACGGTTGTCAGTTGACGGTTGAGGGTTGAAACGGACCACGGACAACTGACAACTGACAACTGACAACAAACAACTGACAACTGACAACAAACAACTGACAACTGACAACAAACAACAAACAACTGACAACAAACAACGGACAACTGACATGGACAAACATTTTATGAAAATGGCGCTTGACCTTGCGGTAAAGGGGGAGGGGTTTACGTCTCCGAATCCGATGGTCGGCGCTGTGGTGGTGAGGGATGGCGAGGTTGTGGGAAAAGGATTTCACGAGGCGGTGGGCAAGGCTCACGCCGAGGTGAACGCCATTGATGACGCGGGGGCTTCTGCAAAGGGATCAACGCTGTATGTGACGCTTGAGCCTTGTAATCATACCGGACGGACTCCGCCCTGTACGGAAAAGATTCTCGCGGCCGGCATTGAACGAGTGATCGTCGCCATGGACGATCCCAACCCGGATGTGACTGGCGGAGGAAATGCGTATCTGAGGAGTCGGGGGATCGATGTGATCTCCGGGGTCTGCGAGGCGGAAGCCAAAAGGCAGAATGAGGTGTTTATAAAGCACATCAGAACCAGACGGCCCTTTGTTATCGTGAAATGTGCGGCCACGCTGGATGGGCGTATTGCCACAAAAACCGGGGATTCAAGGTGGGTCTCGGGCGAGGAGTCGAGAAAATTTGTCCACCGACTCCGCCATGCCGCGGATGGGATTATGGTCGGGATTGATACCGTGAAAAAAGATGATCCGAGCCTGACCACCCGTTTAGAGGATATGGCGGGGAGAGACCCGGCGAGGATCATTCTGGATACCCGTCTCTCCATCTCCCGGGATGCAAAGCTCCTGGGACTCGATTCTGATGCGGATACTTTTCTTATCACCGGCGATTCTGTCCCCGAGGATAAAAAGGCGGAAATTGAGAGTACCGGGGCCAAGGTTATCGAATCGCCGGTGAAAGAGGGGCGGATCGATCTTGATCCGCTGATGGACCGCCTAAGCGAGATGGGAATCACAAGCCTGCTTATAGAGGGAGGGAGCCGAGTTATTGCTTCCGCATTGAAAGCAAGGATCGTTGACAAAATTCACTTTTTCTACGCGCCCAAAATCCTGTGCGGAGATGACGGCGTACCGATCTGCAAGGGGACGGGCCCGGAACTGATGAAGGAATGTCTGACGGTTAAAGACATGAATGTCCGACGGTTCGGGGATGATGTTATGATTGAGGGGTATATGTAGAAAAGGCTCAGACAACGACGGCATGCGACAAGCGACAACAAATATGAATGAAACCGAAAAAAAATCAAATTCCCACAGGGATACGGTCTTAATTGTTGATGACAACCCCTCCAACCTGGGGGTTATTGAGAATTATCTGAAAAAATACGGATTCATGACGCTGGTGGCAACCACTGGAGAGACTGCGCTGAAACGGGCGGAGCTTATCCGTCCTGATATTATTCTGCTGGATGTCCTGATGACGGGTATGGACGGATTTGAGACATGTCGTCTTTTAAAAGCGAATGATGCGACCCGGGATATTCCGGTGATTTTCATGACGGTACTTTCTGACACGGTTGACAAGGTCAGAGGCTTCGAAGTCGGCGGCACGGACTATGTCACCAAACCGTTTCAGACAGAGGAACTCCTGGCCCGGGTGAGAACGCATCTGACCATCCGAAAGCTCCAGCAACAACTCCGGGAGCGGAATGTGTTCCTGGAGAAAACCGACACGATTGTCAGAGCCATCAACTCGGAAATTAATCTGACCGAACTCCTGGAAACGATCCTGAGGGAGAGCTTTGTCATCAGGGGCGTGGAGAGAGCTTTCGCACTCATTTACGACAGGCCCCTGAATGCCTATGTTTGCAAGGCAGCCAGAGGGGTTGACGTCAGCGATCTCGGACATGTCCGGATGTCTCTCAGCGAGGCGGAGGAACGGTATGTCAGAGACTCGAAAGAGATTGATGAGGATATCTTTACTGTCGGACATGTCCAGGGAAGGCCGGGCGAGGCGAAGTTCCGACATGTCGGAATTGCGAAATCGATACTGGTCTTCAGGATCCGGACGGACCGCCATGCGGAGGGATACCTGATACTGTGCAATATGAGCAGGGAGCAGGCATTCGGGGAACAGGACATCCGTCTGCTGAAGAATCTGAAAGGTCACATCACCTCCGCGTTTGTCAGGAGCAGGCTTCTGGCAGAACTGAAAGAGATGAGTCTGACCGACACGCTGACAGGGATGAGAAACCGCCGGTACCTGCTGAAAACCATCAGCACCGATATCGCCAAAGTTCGGCGGGACTACCGGGAATGGTTCCTGGGGAGGACGGAGAACCCGCCCGCCAACTCCGACATCGTGTTTCTCATGCTCGATCTGGATCATTTCAAATCCGTCAACGACACTTACGGCCATGACGCCGGCGACCGGGTGCTTGTCCGGTCATGTGAGATTCTCAGGAACGCCTGCCGTGACACCGACATCCCGGTGCGCTGGGGAGGGGAGGAGTTCCTGCTTGTCGTCCGGCACTCCGACCGGCACCGTGCCCATATTGTTGCCGAGCGTCTCAGAAGGCGGATCGAGGCGAATCCCTTTGACATCGGCGGCGGTCAGACAGTTCACCTCACCTGTTCCGTCGGTCTGGCAAGTTATCCGTTCTCAATGAGACACTCAGACTGTCTGAACTGGGAGCAAGTCGTGGCGGTTGCCGACAAGGCGCTTTATGCGGCCAAGATGTCGGGACGCAATGCATGGGTCTGCATTATGAACACAGAGCAGACAAGGCCCGACAGACTGTTTGAAAAAATACAGGACGACATGGGACTGCTGATCCGTTCGGGAGAATTACAGGTCCGTACCTCTGTTCCTGACGCGGAAAATCTTGTATTTCAATAGAATCACCTGTGTACAGGACAAAAAATTTTAATCTTAATCTTAATCTTGCTCCTGCTCCTGCTCTTAATCTTGCTCTTGCTTCTTTATTTTAAGCCGGGAGAGCAAGAGTAAGAGCAAGATTTTTTGTCCTATACTCAGTAGAATCACATATTAGCCGAACTATGAATGCAGTACCGGAGTATTGTTCGGAGTGCCAAACTTGTACTTTGACAGAACGCCGCAGACAGACTGCCAAAGTTGTAATTACCTGGCCATAAGTTCTTCGGCATTTTATATCCCACACAAAGGCACAAAGGGCACAAAAAAATTTATGCCCGGGTACTTACTTGAACTTGAACTTAAACTTGAATTTGAATTTGAACTTATACTCGAATCTGAACCCGAACTTGCCCGTAAATGAATGTTCATTTTCAAGTTCAAGTTCAAGTTTGTGGAGGAAAATGGATGAGCGAAACAGAGAAAATCATGCCAAAGCCGAATCCCCGCCGGGACAAAATCCTGATTGCTGATGACAATACCGCCAACCTGGGGGTCATTGTGAATTATTTTGAAGAGATCGGCTTCAACGCGTCAATAGCGAAAGATGGCGAGACCGCGATCAAACGGGCAAAACATATTCATCCCGACATTATTCTGCTGGATGTGGTGATGCCGGGAATAGACGGGTTTGAGACGTGCCTCAGGCTGAAATCCGATGAATTTGTCAAAGATATCCCGGTGATCTTTATGACCGCGCTGACTAAGACAGAGGATAAAATCAGAGGCTTTCTGGTCGGCGGTGTTGATTATATTACCAAGCCGGTCAATCAGGAGGAAGTTCTGGCGCGTGTCACCACGCACCTGAATATCCGAAAGTTTCAGTTGCGGATTGAGGAACAGAACAAACAATTGCGGCATGAAATTGACGAACGAAAACGGGCGGATTCCGAGCTTGTGCGGAAGAACAAAGAACTCAGAGAAACACTGGAAAACTTGAAGAAAACACAGAAACAACTGATCGAATCAGAGAAAATGGCGGCCCTCGGACACCTTGTGGCCGGTATCGCCCATGAGATCAACTCCCCGCTCGGTGCGATACGCGCCTCGGTTGAGAATATTGCCGCTGCCTTCAGTGAATCCAAACAACAACTGCCGCAACTCTTCCGGCAACTCTCACCGGAGCAGCAGACTGACTTTTTTGCCCTGCTGGAACGGGCATCCCGGGGCAGGAAATACCTCACCTCACGGGAGGAGCGCAGAGTGAGAAGAGCGTTAACCGAGGAACTGGAAGCATACCATATTGACGACGCCGACTCGGTTGCCGATACCCTGGTTTATATGGGGATATGCAAAGAGATTGCTCCGTTTGTACCGCTTCTCCGGGCAGAGAACCATGCGCTCATGTTGCAGGCGGCTTATAACCTCTCCGCACAGCAGTTCAACTGTGAGAACATACTGACAGCCACAGATCGCGCCGCGAAAGTTGTCGTTGCCCTGAAAAGCTACATCCGTTTTGACGACACCGGTCATAAGATCCGGGCGGACATCCCGGAAGGGATCGACATTGTGCTGACCCTGTATCACAACAATCTGAAGCGCGGGGTCGAGGTGATAAAACAGTATGAAAAGACACCTCCGGTTCTCTGTTATCCTGACGAACTCAGGCAGGTGTGGACCCATCTCATTCAAAATGCGATTCAGGCTATGGAAAGTCAGGGAAGACTGAAGATCGCCGTGTTTCCGAAGGACGGGAATGTTGTTGTCCGGATCACCGATTCCGGATGCGGCATTCCCGAAGAGATCAGGGCACGAATTTTCGAGCCGTTTTTCACGACCAAATCCGGGGGTGAGGGGAGCGGGCTGGGGCTGGATATCGTCCGAAAGATCATTGACAGGCATCAGGGCGCAATCGAAGCGGAAAGCCGTCCGGGAAAAACGACGTTCAGTGTGCTGCTGCCGATTTCAGAAGAAAGATAGGTATCCGGAGTGCTCTTTGGCCGATTGTCCGGAGTGCCAAAGTTGCACTTTGCCCAGTGCAATGGTGGGTTTCGCTTCGCTTCACCCACCCTACAGGATACAGAACAATAATAATACAGACGCCGAAAGGAGGATTTCAGATGAAATTAGCATCATTGTCTTATAAAAGCATTCCCGCGAAACTCTTTCTGATTAATTTGCTGATCTGCATTATGTTTGGTGCGATTGCGCTTACTGTATTTTTTTCACTTCTCCACATAAAAAACGAGGTGAACAAAATATTCGGCAAAGAGATCAGTCATATTATCGAAAACGCACAGACCGGAAGAGACCTTGCAAGAACGCTTGCGAACACAAATCTTGTGGTAAGCACATTCTATGGGAGAGAGGAATTTTTGAAAACTGAGGGCGGGCATCTTCTCCGCGAGGCAGATGCGCTTATGGTAAAAAATACGGATGTGCGGTTAAAAGAATCCCTGGGCGAATTTAACAAGAATATCCGGAGGGTTCTTGAACAATGTGCCGCGGTGAACCTCGGCCGGCAGAAAATAAAAGCGATTCGCCAGAAAAACGATGAGACAATAGCCTCTTTGGGAGAGACCGTTTCCAATAAAATCGTTGATCTTATGATGGAAGGGGAGGATGTCTCCGCCCTGAAACGGCTGCCGATTGTAATCTTCGGATACAATGAAACCCTTCTTCGGGCCAGTCTCCGGTTTAACGAACTGGGTCTGGAATATTTTAAATCACCGATAGAGGAACAGGAGCATCCCATACTGACATTGTTGGATAATCTCCTGCTGAGAGTTCGGCCCATTGCTGCTTATGACCCGGACATTGCCGAACTTGGCAGACAGATTACAGACGGCATTCAAAAATACAAAGAAACTGTATTACAGTTTCACAGGACTGCCGGAGAGTTGCGGACACGCCTGGATCAGATGGCCAAGAAAAAAGAGGCATTGCTGACCCTGATGGGGGAAGCAGACAGAGACAGCGCAAAAAAAACTGAACAAGGCATGGAGGTTATGACAGAACGGATCTACCGGGGAGCAGTGATGGGAGGAATGGCGGCGTTCCTTGTTGTTCTGACTCTCGTTATCCTCACCTCTTTTCTGGGCCGCTCCGTTACCAAATCCCTGAATCGGGTCATCAGCGGCCTGCAAAATGCCTCTGAGGGGATTGCCGCTTCTTCAAAGCAGGTATCTGATGCCAGCAACCGACTCTCGGCCGACACATCGGAACAGGCATCGTCTTTGGAAGAGACCTCCGCATCTCTTGAAGAGATAGACTCCACGGTCCGGCAAAACGCAGAGAATGCCAATCATGCAGACCGTATTGTGAGTCGTTCGGCTGAAGACGTCCGGGATGCGAATCTGTCCATGACCCGGCTGATTCAATCCATGCAGGAGATTACCCGGGCAGGCGAAGAAACCCGGAAGATCATACAACTCATTGAGAAGGTTGCTTTTCAGAGCAACCTCCTTGCTTTGAACGCAGCTGTGGAAGCGGTCCGGGCCGGTCAGGCCGGGGCGGGATTTGCCGTAGTGGCGGAGGAAGTGCGAAACCTCGCCCTGCAAACAGCAGACGCGGCAAAAGACACAGCTACGATCATCGAAAGTACCGTCAGAAAAGTAGAGGGCGGCTCAGATATGGTTTCAACGGTAAGTGAAATTTTTGCCGGAGTGGAAGCGGATTTCCAGAAGATCGGTAAGTTGGTCGGTAAGGTTGCCTCCGGCTCAAACGAACAGGCCAGGGGGATCAATCAGGTCAGCGGTTCGATGTCTGAAATGGATCAGGTAGTCCGGCGAAATGTATCCGGAGGCGAAGAACTGGCCGGCACCGCTGAAGAGATGAACGCCTGGGCAGAGCAGATGGACAGGCATGTTCAGGATATGGCGGCACTGGTTGGCAGAAGAAGACAGTTGATGAAAGGAGGTGAGGTGAGGTGAGTTGAGGATTAAGGGTTAAGGGTTAAGGGTTAAGGGTTAAGAGTTAAGAGTCAGAAACCCTGATTGCTCCCGCCGGATTGCCAAACCCGGCGGCGGCAGCGCTGATTGCTCCCGCCGGATTGCCAAACCCGGCGGCGGCGACCTGACGGCTCCCGCAGGATTGCCAAATCCGGAGGCGGCGACTGGCGGCTCCCGCAGGATTGCCAAAGCCGGCGGCGGCGCCTGCCGGCCCCCGCAGGATCGCCACATTCGCCTGCCGTGACCCGCCGGCTCCCGCAGGATTGCCAAATCCGGCCGCGGTCCCC
>JAUCGI010000126.1 GCA_030378035.1 Desulfobacterales bacterium HSG2 | reverse complement strand
CTTTAACTTACTGCATTGACTGAATAAAAAGCCGAGAAAAGCTTTTTGCTCTTTCCGAAAGCGTATAAAATACAATAACATCTTGTTCTGACTAAATAAAAGCTGTAACACGAATTACCAAAGAGCCGCTTAAATTAGCACGGCTTGAAGCGAGAATAAGCAACGCAAGAAATGATTCACACCATAAGGCCACCACTGATATTGTTCTCAATAACAGCACTATTGCCATGGAAGACCTTAATGTCAGAGGCATGATTAAAAATCATAAGCTGGCAAGATATCTGTCTGATCAGGCTTTCGGAGAATTCAGACGCCAGATTGAATATAAATCTGACTGGTACGGAAGCAAAGTGGCATATGTTGACAGATTTTTCCCGTCAAGCAAAACATGTAATGACTGCGGACACATCAGAGAAGACCTGAAGTTGTCAGACCGCATTTTTGTCTACCCTGTCTGCGGCTATGAAACAGACAGAGATGTCAATGCCGCAAAGAATATAAGAGACAACGCTGTGACGGCATAAAAAAACATACGGTGAGTCCCACCGGATTTTAAGCCTGTGGAGAACGCGGCTCTGGCTGAAAAATTCTTTTCAGTGAAACCGCCTCTGTGAAGCAGGAAGAAAAGGACAGATAATCTAAGATTATCACAGATTTTTCAGGACGGCGTATGGAATCAGGCAAAAGCGGACCAGCTCATTGACGAGCTGGATCGGAAACACGGTCCGAAATCCGGAAACGGCCCGGCGGATAATGAAACAGATGATTTAAGTACTCATCCATAAATTTTTCTGCACACACCTTTGACCTTTCTTTATGGTGTTTGCGCCTTTGTGAAATGTCTGATCTTACGGTCTGTATAACCTTATCGGGTACACAAAACACACAGGCTGCTTCCGAATCTGAAACCTCAAACCTCAAAAAAAAGCTTGACATCCTGCCGGATAAAATTGTACATAAATTCTGTTCGTCAGGTTCTGATATGCGAATGTCCGTTAAGAAAACGCTATTCATATAAAACTGATAAATGCGCTATGGGACCACGGAAAGACCCGAAACTGGTTTCCTGAACCTGACACACCTGCGGCGCATTTTTGGCTGTAATGGATCAGATTGTTTTGTTTAAAACAGGGGAAGAGGAGTTCCCTCTCGAAATCATCACCCATAAGGGTGAACAGTGGATTACACGAAAACAGTTGGCTAACGCTTTGGGAGTTAAAGACCTTGCTCCCCTGCATTTTCGGCTGCTTCGGAAAAAGGAAATCAGGGAAAATACACATTTTACGGAGTTCCAATTCAAAGAGAACCCTAAAGGCGGAAACCCTACTCTGATTATCTATTCTTATAAAGGAATTATTTTTCTGGCTATGAACTCAGAAGGTAGAAATGCTCAATATTTCCGACAGTGGATAGACTCGGATAATATTTTATACAGGGTTATGGTTCAGGGAGAACAAGCACCTGTTGTGGAATATCATCCGCCTCGCACAACCGCTACTTTCCATCCTCGTTCAGTTAAAGGATTCATCTATGTCATCAGAAATGAAAGCGGGAAAGTTAAAATTGGTAAAAGCAGAAACCCTTTACAGCGTGCCCGGTCACTTCAGATGCAAGGCGGATTCAAGACAAGCGAAATTTTCATTTCCAACGAAATTGCGGATTACGATAAGGCTGAGGTTGTATTACATGAGCGACTCAGAGATTACAAATATATCGGCGAATGGTTTGATATCGGGTTTGAAGAGGCTGTCAAAGCTTATTATAAGATCATGCAAGACAGAGGGACTGAGTTCTCTGAACATTTCGGAATCGACGGGTTTTCAGAACTTGGTCAGATTCTCAAAGTTCCCGATCCTGAAACACCCGAACCGTCAACCAAAGACAGCCAAGTTGTCTCCGTGCCAAAAGATTACAGGGCTTGGAATCTGAAGAAACGGGGCATGAACAAAAAGGGCGAAACCATCTTCAAGTTGGTCAGAAATATTCGAGGAAAACGGTATCAGAAATATCTGGGCGTATGGAATCAGGAAAAAGCGGACCGGCTCATTGACGAAGTGAATCAGAAATATAATACAAAACCTGTTTCCGACGCCGAAGTGCCGAAAAATTACAGGGGCTGGAATTTGAGCAAATGGGGCACAAACAAAAATGGTGAGTCCATCTTCAACTTGGTCGGAAATATCCGAGGGAAACAGCATCAGAAATATCTGGGCGTATGGAATCAGGAAAAAGCGGACCGGCTCATTGACAAGCTGAACCAGAAATACAATTCAGATACAAAACCTGTCTCCGACGCCCAAGTGCCAAAAAATTACAGGGGATGGAATCCGAACAAACGGGGAACGAACAAAAATGGAGAGTCCATCTTCAACCTAGTCAGAAAGAACCGTGGAAAACGGTATCAGAAATATCTGGGCGTATGGAATCAGGAAAAAGCGGACCGGTTCATTGACGAGCTGGATCAGAAATACGATCTGGATACAAAACCTGTTTCCCAAGTGCCAAAAAATTGCAGAGGCTGGAATCTGAACAAACGGGGAATGAACAAAAATGGCGAGCCCATCTTCAACCTGGTCAGAAAGATCCGCGGGAAGCGACATCAGAAATACCTGGGTGTGTGGAATCAGGCAAAAGCGGACCGGCTCATTGACGAGCTGGATCGGAAGCACGGTCCGAAATCCGGAGATATGTCTTAATGAAATTTCCTCTGAAAAAATCAGGATTCAGCGAGCATTTCCTGAAATGTAACCATCTCTATGAAGCAGGATTTGAAGAATGGCTTTTTCATCCCGGGATGTTATTCGACTCCCTGGAAAAATGGTGGGGAGACGGGGGCGAGCGTCCCGGCTCCCATGAAGGAATCGATCTTTGCTTGTACAGGAACAATGCCGGCCAAATCTCCGGATTGAATGAAACCACCCGAATTCCGGCGACGCATGACGGAAGAGTCATCAAAACGGATGACGATTTTTTAGGAAAATCTGTTTATCTCGCCCATGAGATTTATGATGGCAACAGAAGGCAACTTTACACCATTTACGGCCACACAGCACCTTACCGCAATATTCATGCAGGAACCGTGCTGAATGAAGGGGAACTTATCGGAACGATTGCAGATGTCAAAAAGAAGAAAGTGAAAATTCTCCCTCACTTACATATCACAATCGCATGGATACCCGCAACATACCCCCCTGAAAAACTGAACTGGGAGACACTGGGAAAGCGCAGAGACCTGACACTTCTGGATCCCCTTGAGATCATTTCCTGCAAGTATGCCATAAGCACTCTGCCGGAAGTTTATCTCACATAAAGACACAAAGGGATAAAGGAATACATGGGTCATAAATTTTCTGACAACAAGCACCTTTATATCTCACACAAAGGCACGAAGGCACAAAGATAGCGCACAGAGGAACAAAGCGGGTACAGAAAATTTATGGCCATAAGGCCACACTTTATATCTCTCCTTTGTGCCTTTTCTCTGTGCCTTCGTGCCTTTGTGTGATATATAAAAAGGGAACATACGGTCATAAATTTTCTGATAATAAGCACCTTTGTATCTCACACAAAGGCACGAAGGCACAAAGATAGCGCACAGAGGAACAAAGCGGGTACAGAAAATTTATGGCCATAAGGCCACACTTTATATCTCTCCTTTGTGCCTTTTCTCTGTGCCTTCGTGATATATAAAAAGGGAACACACGGTCATATTTTCTGACAACAAGCACCTTTATATCTCACACAAAGGCACGAAGGCACAAAGATAGCGCACAGAGGAACAAAGCGGGTACAGAAAATTTATGGCCATAAGAGCCACACTTTATATCTCTCCTTTGCGCCTTTTCTCTGTGCCTTCGTGCCTTTGTGTGATATAAAATATTATGAAACTTTTACACAGGTACTTAATTGATCAATTATGAAATTCACAGCAGATTTGCACGTCCATTCCAAATTCTCAATGGCCACGGCAAAAAACCTTGATCTTGAGAATTTATACGTTGCGGCCCAGCGGAAGGGGATAACGGTGGTCGGAACCGGCGACTTTACCCATCCCGCGTGGTTCGCCGAGATACAGGAGAAACTTGTCCCAGCCGAGCCGGGTCTTTTCAGGCTCAGGGACGACATTGCCAAAAAATGGGACATGATGGTCCCGCAGTCCTGCCGGCAGACGGTCCGTTTTATTTTACAGTGCGAGATCAGCAACATCTATAAAAAAGACGGTAAGACTCGGAAGAATCATCATATCCTGTTTATCCCGGATACGGAGACCGTCGGCCGCTTCAACGCAAGGCTGGATGCCATCGGAAACATCAAATCCGACGGGAGGCCGATTCTCGGTCTTGATACCCGGAATCTCCTCGAGATCCTTCTTGAAACGTCGGACGAGTCTTTTCTGGTCCCCGCGCATATATGGACACCGTGGTTTTCGGTGTTCGGGTCAAAATCAGGGTTTGACTCCCTTGAGGAGTGCTTTGAAGACCTTCTGCCGGAGATATTCGCTGCTGAGACCGGCCTCTCCTCTGACCCGCCCATGAACTGGCGGATTTCGGACTTGGACCGGGTCACGCTGATATCCAACTCCGACGCCCATTCTCCGTTTACGCTGGGCCGGAACGCCAACCGCTTTGACACAGAACTCTCCTACCCCGCCATAAAATCGGCCCTGAAAACGGGCGATCCGAATCAGTGTCTGGGCACACTTGACATGTATCCCCAGGAAGGCAAATATCATTTTGACGGACATCGCAAATGCAAAGTCTGTCAGCGGCCTGCCGATACCATGGCAACCAACAACATCTGTCCGGTCTGCGGAAAGCCGTTGACCATCGGTGTCTTATACCGGGTCGAAGAACTTGCCGACCGGCCCGAAGGCGACAAACCGGAGAACGCGCTCCCTTTTTATCATATCATCCCTTTGCCGGAGATATTGTCGGAGATATTGGACGTGGGCCCGAAAACAAAAAAGGTGGATATGCATTATCAGGCTGCACTTGAGTCCCTCGGGCCTGAGATGCATATTCTGTTAGACTGCCCTGTTGACGAGATTCCCAAATCCGGTGTCCCCCTGTTAGATGAGGCGGTCAGACGAATGCGGGCCGGACAGATTCACATCTCTCCCGGATATGACGGAGAGGACGGGAAAATAAAGGTTTTTGATCCTCACGAAAAAGAGAAGCTTTTGGGGCAGCAATCGCTTTTTAAGACACCTGGCTCCCGATCAGTGAAAAAGAGAAAAAAAACGGCAAAGGTAAAAAAAAAGCCTGAAAAAGCGTCGGTATCCCCTCCGGCCCTGCGTGAGAAACCGCTGCCATACCAAAAAAAGCAGCCCGGACTCCTCGCCGACCTCCCCGGTGATCTCAATGACGAGCAGCGCCGGGCGGTTCACCACAAAGGAGGCCCGCTGTTAATTATCGCCGGTCCCGGTGCCGGCAAGACGCTGACTCTCACCCATAGGATCGCCCATATCATCAGAGAGAGAAATGTCTCCCCGGAGAATATCCTCGCGGTCACATTCACGAACAAGGCCGCCAAGGAGATGCGGGATCGGCTGAAATCCCTGATGGGCGATTCGCAACCGATGCCGATGGTCGCCACTTTTCATGCCTCATGCTTTCAAATTCTGAAAGATGAGGGGAATGACGGGTATTCCGTCATAGACGAGGATGAGCGAAACGCATTTGTCTCGGAAGCGGTCAGGCAGGTTGAGCAAAAGGGGATTCCTGTCCACCTGAAGCCGGGCTTGCTCTCTGATCTGATCATCTCCGCCAAACAACTGATACTGGAGCCGGGGGATGATCTTGAGGCAATTGCGGACCCTTCGGATTCTAAGACTCTGCCGCTTTTGTCGGCGGTTTATGAGACGTATCAGAATCTCCTGACCCGGGAATTGCGCTATGATTACGAAGACCTGATTTTAAAGGTGGTGAAACTTTTTGAATCGGATCATAAGGTTCGGGAGAAATATCAGAAGCGTCTCCGACATATTCTTGTGGATGAATACCAGGATTTGAACCAGGGGCAGTATCGGATCGTAAAGGCACTGGCCCCGCCTGAGTCGGAGCTTTGTGTGATCGGCGATCCGGATCAGTCGATTTACGGATTCCGGGGATCCGACGTCCGATATTTTCAACAATTTGAAGAGGACTATCCCAAGAGCGAAGTGATCCGCCTGACCCAGAATTACCGCTCGGCCGAAGCCATACTCGAAGCCTCTCATCAGGTCATCAGAGATCACAGCATTCATCCGTCCGGCACCCGCGTCTATTCAAATATCCGGGGCATAAAGACATTAACCATTCTTGAACTGGCAACGGAAAAAGCGGAGGCGGTGGCAGTGGGAAAAACCATTGAAAACCTGATCGGCGGCATGGGATTCCACTCCGTTGATTTTGACAAGATTGATGACTCCGGCGGATCTACCGACCGGTCGTTCTCGGATTTTGCCGTGCTGTACAGAACGAATGCCCAGAGCCGGGTGATTTCAGATATTTTTGCCCGGGCGGGGATTCCGTATCAGATCGCCAACAGGGAACATGCATACACCAGAAAGGGGATTGCCGAGCTGATCTCTTTCCTGAAGATCACCGAGGAATCCGGCATTCTCAATGACTTTCAGAGAATTGCCAACATGACCGGCTCAGGTATCAGCAGGAAAATGTGTGACAGATTCAGAGACTGGGTGTATCAGAACGATTTTACCTTGAAAGAGGCGCTGTCGAATGCGAAACAGTCTTTCGTGCCAAGCATGACAGGCGAAAGCCGGCGCAAATTCTGCCTCTTTGCTGACCGAATTTCGGAATTCAGGCGAAATCTGGCGGGAAAGTCTGTTGAAGAGAAGCTGATGTTCCTCTTCAGGAATGCCGGCGTATCTTCGCTGATAAAGGAGAATTCCGAAACAACAGGAGCGTATGACAATCTCATCCGCATGTCAAAGGCATTCAAAGACAGAACATCCGATTTCTTTGAGATGATCGCCCTTCATATCCACGACGCGGATACCTGTGATTTCAACACCGAAAAGGTCACGCTGATGACCATTCATGCGGCCAAAGGGCTTGAGTTTCCTGTTGTTTTCATTACCGGATGCGAAGCGGATTATATCCCTTTCAAACGCTCGGAAGATGCCCAAGCCGATATTGATGAGGAACGAAGGCTCTTTTATGTGGCCATGACCCGCGCCAGAGACCGCCTGTTTCTGACCCATGCCAAAAAACGCACAATCTATGGAAAGACGGTGCAGCGGGAGATTTCGCCGTTTGCAGCGGATATTGAGAAACGGCTGATACGCCTTGAAAAATCCCAGTTTAAGAAGCGGAAAAAGGAGACTCAGGTTCAGTTGGATTTGTTTATCAATCCGAACCGACCCGTTTAAGTATATGGTCATAAATTCTGATTATAATGGATTTTGGGGCCCGGGGTTTGCCAAATCCCCCGGCATGGCTGCCCCTCGCGCTCCCGGGGGATTGCCAAATCCCCCGGCATGGCTGCCCCTCACGCTCCCGGAGGATTGCCAAATCCCCCGGCATGACGAGCGTGAAGGGACGAATGGCTCGGATTTGGCAATCCGAGCCGAGCGTGAAGGGACGACTCCGGCTCCCTCGTCTGCTCCCGGGGATTGCCAAATCCCCCGGAATAGAATCCATTACTGATTGGCTAATATATATCAGTGGATTCCTGCTTCCGCAGGAATGACATCATCTGATGGCTGACAAAAAGCCGAGGATATGAACAACTTCCACCAATCCCACTTTTCCATCGCCGTTTATATCTCCGCTGCATATATGATCTGACTCGAATCCTGCAACAATCCGCAGGCCCAGAACGGCGTCGCCGATGTCAACTGCTCCGCTGCTGTCAAAGTCGAGATTCGTTCCGCCGGTTACGGTTATCAGTGTGGGGTCGGATACCGTCACCAGTCCGTCCGTATTCCTCGCGTAAAAGACGATTCTGTACTCCCCGTTGCAGACAAAGTTTTCGTAAGTGCCGGTAAAGCGGCCGTCAAGAACATTCTCCGCATCCTCATCCGCCAGATCAACGGTCGGGATCGTCACCTCCGGAGCTTTGAGGTCTTCAACTAAGTCCGGCGGTCTGTAGTCGGGCGGTTCCATTACCGCCCATACATCGGTCTGGCCTGAATGGGCCGGGATCGTCACCGTCAATTCCACCGCGGTGTCCGCCTTGATAGTGAGGCTTTCTGTCTGCTCCTGAATCTGCGGATACGAAGGCGCAATCGCAAAATCACCCACCAGGTAGTTTTCAGAAAGCGGGGTTCCTTCGGGTGCCAGTTGCGGAATCATCCGATTGTAAGGTGTCCCGCAGGCTGCCAGTTGCTCTCTGGCCGAATTGAAACTTTCACAGAAAGTGTTCCCGCCGTAAAGCTTATCCATGAAAAACTGGGTGAAGGATATTCGCCCATTCCGTCCCAGATAGGCATTCTTATCATCGGTACAGGTGATGACCATGAGATCGGAAACTGGTTCTGTCAGATCATCCGTAATCTCAGTACCAGCTTCTGTCAGATATTCCGAAAAGCTGCCTGACTTGCAGGCTTCCATCAGGATGATGACTTCTCTGCGGGTATTCTCCTGAAATATTGAAAGCGAACCCTTCAGTTGTTCCGCTGTAATGATCTCATACGGGAGAACTTCAAAAGTACGGATTCCCCCGTGGTTGATCATAACCAGGTAAAGCGGCCCTGTGCTGCGCTGGTTTGCTGCCCAGGTTTCCACGGATTGGAGAACCTCATCCACAGTGGGGGTGTCGTCACTGACAATCGGATCAGGGTAGCCGTCACCATCTATGTCATGGTGAGATGAGACAGGGTTGAAATAGTATATGTCCTCACTTTTAAATCCCCGCCCGACAAATTGGGAATAGACCTTATCCGAAAGATACTGGGTGGATTCATAGAGCACATCTTCGGTATCATCACCTCCGCCGGCCACGAGAATCAGGTTGCCGTGTTCCTGATCCGGAGGTATGTAGCCTGTTCCGACTTTGAGGCTGATCTGTCCGGCCTTTCCTTCATAACTTGCGTAAACGATGACATAACCGTCTGATATGCCGGTAACGAGACCATTTTCATTCACTTGAGCAATGGCCTCATCCGATGATGACCAATCCGGATTGCTGATCGGCTCCTGCGTGGCATCGGAATAGATACCCGTGGCATTCAATTGCAAAGTTCCCTCCGTTCCCATCTCATCCGTCTGAGCCGACACGCTGACATTGTCAAGATATACATAAGGAATGACGGTCGTCTCGATGGAGAGATGATAGAATGACGCTGGATCAATATCTCCGCCAGGTTCAATTCTGACGTAGTAGTTTCCCGGGGAAAGGCTTCTCTCCAGTTCTGTTGCAGCGCCGTTATCGGAGGTTTTTGAGTATAAAAGCGTTTCCTCTCCGTTGGTGAGGCTGATTTGAGTCCCTTCTCCGTTGGTGAGGCTGATCTTATAGTCCGCAGTCTCGCTGTCCGAATCAAAAGTGATCTGAACATCGGTCTTTTCCGCATCGGGCTTCCCTTCCACAGAAAACCCGTAATAATCCACATCTGATTCGGAATAGATCTTTCCCTGTCGGGACTGAGAATTGTCCAGAGGATTTGCAAAACGCAGGGTGTTGTTGGATTCGATCTCCAAGTGGGTGTTGTCGGATTCTCTTATGGTGAGGGTGTAGAACGGTTGAATCCCGATATTCTGGCCCAGTTCCACCTTGAGATAATAAGTTCCCCCGGTCAGTCCGACTTCGATGAATGCGGATGATGATCCTTTGAGACAGAGGGTATCGTCTATGGGCGTCTGATCGTCTTCTCTGTAAAGGGTGAGGTGGTAGTCTGTATCGCTGCCCGGGGTTGCGAAGTCTATCTTTATGTAGCGGGGCGCATTCAGAGAAAAGGTGTGGAAATCAATATCGCTGTCGGAGATCATGGCGTTCACCGGTTTCTCCGGGTTGATTGCCGTGCCAGGCTGGTAAGTCTCATTCGGCTCAGTTTCATATTGGAGATCGGTTACAGGAGCGTAACAGACATAGTAGGAGCTGTCCTGATCCGGATCGCCTCCAGGGGTGAGTTTCAGGTAATACTCTCCGACAGAGAGGCCGCGGGAAAGGATGATATCCTCTCCGTCAGCGGAAGAGCCGGAAATCAGAACATTGCCGGATGCGTCAGACAACTCGAGGCTGGTCTCTGCTGTGTCTCCTTCTGCAAGATAGCCGATATCTGTCACCACATAGCCGAGCCCCGGCATCACCGAATCCTGATCGATGGTCAGTTTGTAATAGTCAACATCATTCGTATCTGTCACAGTGAGCATGTCGCCTTTCCAGAATTCATTTGGCTGAGGCAGTTCCGCTTTTTCCTTGGTGTCATTATCCACTCCCTCGGTATGATCATGCGAAGTCATCACAAAGCGGGGATATTCATAATGCGTGCCATCGTAGTCAGCCGAGATGGTCAAGCGGCCGTTCCGGGACGCGGTCAGCGTATTCCCGGTGACAGTCGCGATATCCGGATCGGACACACTGAATGGAATCTCTCTGTTCATAAAATCGTTATCTTCATACACTTCAAGCAGGCGGAGTTCATATTGGCTGAATTCGTTTATCGGGTTTATCTGGATGATGCCATACAGAAGTTCGGATTTGTAGTGAGCTGTGTCGCCGGTGTGCTGGAGGTCCTGGCTGAACATGGGCCATCCGCCCATGTTCGGATCGCCTGCGTCCAGACAGTAAAGCTTGTGATCATCGCTGCCAAAGAAGATTTTGCCGTTGCTGATTGCCGGGGAGGAGTTGATGGCTCCGCCTGTCGGGTATTTCCAAAGTTCATCTCCGGTTTCAGCATTCAGACAGTAGAGATTTTTATCCGTGTTGCCGAAAAAGATCATGCTGTTACTCACTGCCGGGGAAGAGTAAATCGGGCCGCTCGTTTCGCATTCCCACAGCCATTCACCGTCTTCTGCGTTCAGACAGTAGAATTTATTGTCCGCGCTGCCAAAGAAAACCCTGCCGCCGCTGATGGCCGGGGATGACCAGATTTGGCCGCCTGTCGGATATTCCCAGACCTTATCACCGGTTTCCGTATTCAGACAGTAAAATTTGCCATCTGCGCTGCCGAAAAAGACCTTGTCACCGCTGATTGCGGGGGATAATCCGACAGTTCCGCCAGTTTCAAATGGCGGCCACACCTCCTCACCGTCCTCCGCGTTCAGGCAGTAAAGCTTTTTGTCTTCACTGCCAAAGAAAACCTTGCCGTCTTTTACCGTCGGGGAGGATGGGATGGAGTTGCCTGCCTCATACTCCCACACTTTTTCACCCGTTTGGGCATCCAAGCAGTAAAACGTATATTTCCCCTGAAGGATGCCAAAGAAAATCTTGCCGTTGCTTATGGCAGGAGAGGAGGAGATGAGACTGCCTGTATCATAATCCCACAGTTTTTCACCGGTCTGTTCATCTAAGCAATAAAGCTTCGAGTCGTGGCTTCCGAAGAATATCCTCCCTTCCCTTATGGCCGGACAGGAAATGATCGAACCGCCTGTCAGATATGGCTGCCAAAGTTCTTCGCCAGTTTCGATATCCAGGCAGTAAAACGTGTTGTCATTGCTGCCAAAGCAAACTTTGCCGCCCAGCACTGCCGGCGAGGAGACAACGGAACCTCCCATGGGATATTCCTTGGGATATTCCCAAAGCTTGGCTCCCGCGGCTGCGTTTGCAAGCCCCGGGTTTGCCATGCCGAAACACAGCAGGATGAATACAACAATAGAGCATTTGGATTCTTTCTTATACATCTTTTTTATCCTTTCAATTTTTCCCAGGGTGGCGCTTCGCTGACCCTGGGCTGGTTTATCAAACCCCTTCGGGGGTAAGGTAATGACAGCGGATTTCAGGATTGAACGGATATCCGTTTCATCCGCTGATCCGCTGTCATATTCCCGGTTCCGAAATGTTCGTGTTCAGGGATTCGGGTTCCCCCCAAATCCGTTATAATCAGTCTTTTTCCCCGGGTTTTCAAGGTCTTTTTTCAGAAAAATCATATTCCTCCGCAGCTTTCAGCTCCCACCCGGAAAAGACCAGCCCGATGCATTTCAGCGTGGTTCCACTGCTCCGCCGGACCACCCGCTCATCAGCGGCGTATTCTGCCAGTTGCGTTTTCGCCGTCCAGAAAATCCCTTATGGAGATTTGCTTTCTCACCTCATCCGCCAGGAACCGGACCACCGGATCCCATTCGCCGCTGTATGCCATGGTGCGGACCAGATTGGCAAAATGCCAGAGATCAACGCTGAAGACATCCACATCCCTGTAGAGGATATTTGAACATCTTCATACCTTGCTTCCACCCGTGTTTATGCCCAGTTTTCGGGCAGGCGTGGACACAGGCTGGTTTTCAAACACCCTCTATCCGTCACGGAGATAACCGTGCATCATATGCCTGACAGTCCGATTTGGGACACAGAGTCTCCCGGGCCCCGAATAACTCAGAAGCCCGGACCAGAAGAGGAGGGAAACAAAATTTTCCGGCCGGGTCAGGTATTCCACCGGAAAGCTGTCCGCAACCGTTGCCGCGTCTGTTCCCTGTGTCCTGATAATTTCGGAGAGACGGCCGAAATTGCCGTTCATCTGTCTGTCCGGGACAATCAGATGAAGGAGTTTGTCGTAGTCAGTCCGCACATTCTGGTCAATCATGTTGTCCGGGGGTGTTCCGGACCTGAAGAAATGAGTCACGAAATAGAGAACCATGTCGGTGTTGAAAAGCGTCTTTTCCGCACCGGCTGAGAAACGGTAGCCGTCATACCATTCTTCCATCATACGCGTGATCCTGTCCGAATCGGCTCCGGTCACATTGTAGTGATCCAGCAACGTCCGTATGTCCTGTTCTGTGAATCCCAGGATCTCGTTGAATTCCGGGTAGAGGCTGATGTTGCGCCCGATGTTGAATCCGCTGATGCCGTCGTCCATGGTAATCGGCGACACGCCGGTGACGAAGATGCGTCCGACCCCGGTATCCGTCTCATCCGCAGCCCCCTTCAGCACATTGAAAAAGAAACGGAAGAAGGTTGTAGTGTAGTGCCTGACCAAAAAAGTTTTGACAAGTGGAAGCATGTCGCTGATCCGAAGTTTTTCCGAACTGACCTGAATTTTGCAGGCAAACATTAATATTATACCTGAACTGAACGATTCCTGTCGGCAAAAACCGGTCAGATGCCGGTAAGCCTGACATTGCATGTTTTGTGATTCTGACCCGGCGGTCAGAATTCCGGAAACCGCTGTCATCCCGGTGCTGAATGATGAGTGAGAGCTGCATTCGGCTCGGAAAACCGCTCAGTCCGGGTTATGTGGTATCTGTCGAATTTCTCATCTGACCAGTTACCCCTCAGCTGGCTGTTCTGCGGTTTTCACCCGGCGGATGAAAAAGCCGAAAATTGCCGAGGCACTGACATCGCGGTGCGAGAATCATGTTCAGGCCGGAAAACCGCTCACTCCGGATGTGTGTGAGTTCGGGATAATCGGCATGCATCAGAGCACAGTCGGATATGACTGACAGAAAATTAACGGCGGCCTCCGTGCGGTTTCCGTCACCGGTCA
>JAUCGI010000125.1 GCA_030378035.1 Desulfobacterales bacterium HSG2 | reverse complement strand
TTGACAAAATGGACAAAGCCTCGGAGACGGTGGCTGAGATTATCGCCGCCCGGATTGTTCCCGCGACCCTGGAATTCATGGACAACTTCACCATCCGAGCAGTGGAGGACTACAGCCATGCCGGGCTTCCCACAGACGCCGCGGCCCTCCTGCTGATCGAGGTTGACGGCCATCCCGCGCAGGTGGCGGAAGATGCTGAGAAAGTGGAATCCCTGTGCCGGAACAAAGGGGCGACATCCGTCCGTGTGGCAAAGGACGCGTCAGAAAGGGACAGTGTGTGGGCAGCCCGGCGCAGCGCCCTTTCCGCACTGGCAAAACTGAAGCCCACCCTGGTTCTGGAAGACGCCACCGTTCCGAGAAGCAAAATCCCGGACATGGTGCGGGCCATGCAGAATATCGCTGAGGAATATGATATCTCCATCGGCACATTCGGGCACGCGGGGGATGGAAATCTTCATCCGACGATCCTCACCGACCGCCGCGACAAGACAGAATGGGAACGGGTGGAATCGGCGATAGAAGCCATCTTTGACAGAGCACTGGAACTGGGCGGAACCCTCTCTGGAGAACACGGAACAGGCATCGCCAAATCCGCGTTTCTGAAAAAAGAGACCGGCATGCCTGCCATTGATTACTCCAAACGAGTCAAGGGAGCACTGGATCCCAATAACATTCTCAATCCCGGGAAAGTTATCGGCAATTAACCGCAGAGCAAACAAATTGCGAACCTGTAAAGCAATTTTCCAAATTGCGAACCTGTAAAGCAATTTTCCAAATTGCGAACCTGTAGAGCAATTTTCCAAATTGCGAACCTGTAAAGCAATTTTCCAAATTGCGAACCTGTAGAGCAATTTTCCAAATTGCGACAAACAAATTGAAAATTTGTTTTACAGTAGAGCAATTTTCCAAATTGCGACAAACAAATTGAAAATTTGTTTTACAGTAGAGCAATTTTCCAAATTGCGCACCTGTAGAGCAATTTTCCAAATTGCGACAAACAAATTGAAAATTTGTTTTACTACAGAGCAATTTTCCAAATTGCGACAAACAAATTGAAAATTTGTTTTACTGTAAAGCAATTTTCCAAATTGCGACAAACAAATTGAAAATTTGTTTTACTGTAAAGCAATTTTCCAAATTGCGACAAACAAATTGAAAATTTGTTTTACACTTCCAAATAAAGGATATAATCGTGTCCGATATAAAAACGCTGACAACACTTATGAAGGAGTTGGAAGAGCAGCTTGTGGTCTGTATGCGGTGCGGTATGTGCCAGGCGGTGTGTCCGCTTTTTGCAGAGACGGGGCGTGAGTCTGACGTGGCCCGTGGGAAACTGGCGCTCTTGGATGGTCTGATGCAGGAGATGTTCAGGGAGCCGGAGGGCGTTTATGAACGTCTGAACAAGTGCCTGCTATGCGGATCCTGCGCTGCCAACTGCCCCAGCGGGGTGAATGTTCTGGAGATTTTTATCAGAGCCAGGGCGATTCTCACAGGCTATATGGGGCTTCCCGCGGCAAAAAAAGTGATTCTGAGAGGGATGCTGGCCCGTCCCGAACTCTTTGACCGGCTTGCGGAATGGGGAGCAAAATTTCAGAAGTTCTTCACCAGACCGGTGGATGATCTTATCGGAACCTCCTGTGCCCGATTTGTCTCCCCCCTGATCGGAAACCGGCATTTCAAGCCGCTTGCACCGGTCCCTTTTCATCAGATGACTCCTTATCTGAACACGGCCCCGGGAAGCTCCGGCTTCAAAGTTGGTTTCTATGTGGGCTGTCTCATGGATAAGATCTTTCCGCATGTGTCCCGGGCGGTTGTGGATGTGCTCGATTATCACGGGGTGGGAATTTTTATGCCGGAGGATCAGGGATGCTGCGGCATTCCGGCTGTCTCTTCAGGCGATATGAAAACATTTAATCAACTGGTCCGTTACAATGTGGAAAAATTTGAAAGGGAAAAATTTGATTATCTGATCACATCCTGCGCGACCTGCACTTCCACCATTAAGAAGATATGGCCCATGATGGTCCGGGATGATTCCCGAAACATCCGGGCGAGAGTGAAGGCGATTGCGGAGAAAACCCTTGATATTCATCAGTTCCTCATGTCAAAGACTGGAGTGGAAGAGGGTTCTCCCGGAAAACATGACAGCGCTATCAATGTCACATACCATGACTCCTGCCATCTCAAAAAATCTCTGGGAATATCCGACGAGCCCAGAGCCGTCATGCAGGCAAATCCCGGATACCGTTTGACGGAAATGCCCGAACCCGACTGGTGCTGCGGTCTCGGAGGAAGTTTTAACATACAGTATTATGATATTTCAACCGAAATCGGAAAACGAAAGCGGGATAATATCGCATCAACCGGATGTTCGGCAGTGGCCACCGGATGCCCTGCCTGCATGATCCAGCTTTCTGACGTGCTTTCAAAGGCGGGGGACAGGGTCATGGTGAAACATCCGGTGGAGATTTATGCGGAGGGGCTGAAAAGTTTGTGAAGATTTTAGTTCCCGACACTGCTGTTTGAAACAAGCACAACAGGTTTGCAACGGGCGTATTCACAAGTTAGGGAGGAATGCTGAAATAAAATTTCAGCATATTTTTTCAGAGGGCCGCGGGCCTGGGCAGTGCCGAAATTTCATTTCGGCGCTTCCCGGTTTGTGCTAAAATTTCATTTTAGCACTCCTTCCCCAAATAATGAAGGGTGCCAACTTTTTTATACAAAATTTGACCTAAGTCAATATTATTGTTGTTTGCATGTTGTAAGCTTAATTGAAACTGAGGCAGATAATAATTATACCATGACCTGAGATGAGTGGTTGGCTCCCATATTTTGAAAAGGACAAAGTATGTTTAATAAATAAGGATAAGGAGGAAACAAATGACGATTCCGGGAAATCTTTTAACAACAGCCATGGCGGTTATGCCGCATACGGATGCGGAACGTGCGCTTGAAATCGCATTGTCCGTGGATGTTCCGTTCTGGCCCCAGTTACCGAATTACAGCTATTACGAGGATATGTATGTTCAGGCGGCCGAACACTTTCCGGGCATCCTTCTGGATATGGATAAGCGGACTTTGAAATTTTCCGTGGACAAATTTGGCTCGGAACTGGAAGAAGCCCTTGGGCATTTTGATGATCCGTCATATTTTGATATCAGCAGGGAATATTCGGTGGTTTATCATCGTTTCCTTGAAATGGACCTGTCCGAGAGGCCGGCCATCAGGGGGCAGCTTGAGGGGCCGATCAGTTTTGGTTTTAATGTTTTGGATCAGGATGAACGCCCGATTCTGTTTGATGACACGGTACGTCCCTTTATGTTCGAATTCATGGCCAAAAGAATCAATGTGCAACTGGAACGGCTCAGGACACTTAATAAAAATGCGTTTATGTTTGTGGACGAGCCCGGGATGCAGTATCTTTTTTCCGCCATGGCAGGTTATAATGATCTCAAAGCAAAAGGCGACCTTGACCTGTTTTTCTCAATGGTTGACCGGCCGCGCGGCATTCATCTCTGCGGCAACCCGGACTGGGATTTTTTACTGGGACTGAATCTTGATGTTCTTTCTCTTGATATTTACACAAACGCGGAAGTTTTTTCATCTTATGCCCCCTCAGTAAAGCGGTTTCTTGATAACGGCGGTGTTATTATCTGGGGGATCGTTCCCACAGGTTTTGAGGCCTTTGAGAAAGAGGATATGAATTCACTGGCAGCCCAACTGGAAAATGTATGGCAGATTCTGGCAAAAAAGGGTGTTGACATTCCCTTTATGTTGCAAAGAAGCATGCTTTCGCCGGCTACCTGCTGTCTTGTCAATCCTGATAAGGAAAAAACCGTGGAAAAAGCCTTTTCAATTGTTCAAAAACTCTCCGGGATACTTCGTGCCAAGTATAATATTCCATAAGGGACTGGAACGATCAGCATTTTCAGGATTGAAACAGAGCCGGGGTTAACTCACCACTTCTTTGCGATGACCAGAACCGGGTTTGCGGTGAAATGAAAGTATGACCCCAAACAACGGATCACAAAAACTCTCAGAACTATTGACGTTAATAGGTGTCCCATCTACCCCATCATGTTATTCCTGTCAAAATTGAAAGTCGGACATTTTCTGACTTCGGCGGTGGTGGATTCCGGATCAGAACTGAAAAAATGTCCCATTTTTTCAATTCTGCCCGGAATGACAGGACACCCCACCATAAGTGTAAACTTAAAGATTTCTAAATCTCTTTATCTTGCTCTTGCTCTTGCTCTTGCTCTTTATCAGGATAAAGATAAAGAGCAAGAGCAAGATTAAGCCCTAAGTTTACACTTATGGACACCCCACATTAATTACTGAAAAAGACAGGTGCTTATGCTTAAAATATTTCAACATGATATAAATAATCCTGATCATTTTGTTGTAACACTGGAGCTTGTTCCGGGAAGAGACTCTTTTGGAAAGTCTGTTGACACAATCCTTGCCATTGCAAAGGATGCGTATGCAGATGGTCGGGTATCAGCCGTTTCCATAACAGATAACCCGGGTGGGAATCCCTCCCTCAGTCCGGATGTTCTGGGCTATGAAATCTTCAAACTCGGCATGGATGTTATTGTTCATCTCACCTGCCGCGATATGAATCGCATCGGAACAGAGAGCAGAGCACTCCAGCTTGCAAGGATGGGTATGAAGAACATCCTCGCACTCACAGGAGATTACCCGAGAAAAGGGTTTGGCGGACGGGGCGCGCCTGTTTTCGATCTTGATTCCGTGAGCCTCACATGCATGCTCAACATGCTCAACACCCGACTGACTCAGACGGGTGATCCTGACACGTTTTTCACCGGCTGCGCTGTATCGCCATTTAAAAACACGGAAGGCGAGTGCTTTGCACAGTACGCGAAGCTGTGCAGAAAAGTAAACGCCGGCGCGTCTTTTATCATAACACAACTGGGGTATGATGCCCGTAAATACGAAGAACTGATCCGCATCATGAAAGCCATGAACATAAACATTCCTGTGCTTGGTTCGGTTTATCTTCTGAGCCCGAAGTCGGCCAGGGCAATGAACAGAGGGCTGGTGGCCGGTGCCTTTGTCACAGATTCGTTGTTTGAAATGGTGCTGGATGAGTGGAAAAACAAAAGACATGGGCTGAAGCTTTCTGTGGAACGCACCGCGAGACTTGGCGTTCTTCTTAAAAAATATGGTTATCAGGGCATCCATATCGGAGGAGTTCACCGGAGTTTTAAAACCGTTGCCAAGATTCTTGACCGCATGGATGAGATTAAAAAAAGCGGTGATGATGAACATTCACTGTTCTCATTTGCCGTTGCGGGGGATCATGAGCCACAGACAACCGACCTTTCCGGTTCGGAAACATATTATGTCTTTTCCGATAATACAAAACAGAACCCCTCTCCCACTTGGGAAAAAAGACTTTCAATATCGGAACACCTCAAATTTCGTTTTTTAAAGAAAGTGCATGATATTTTTTTCAATGCTGATTCTCCTGCCGCGCCGTTATGTCGGACAACCGCGGAATGGATAGAGAGGAGGAATCTGGGCCGATGGGTGAGAATTCTGATTGAAGACCCTGTAAAGGGATTACTGCTCTCCTGCCAGAAATGCGGTGACTGCGGAATCCAGCACCTCGCATTCCAATGCCCGGAATCAGGATGTCCCAAGCATACAAGAAACGGAGCTTGCGGAGGAAGCAAAAACGGAATGTGTGAAGTGTTTCCTGAAAAAAGGTGTGTCTGGTTCAGGGCGTATTATCGTCTGGCCTCTGTGGGCCGGACAGAGGAGATGGCATCTGAATGTGTTCCCCCGAGAATGTGGGAGATGAATCACACATCCTCATGGCTAAATTTTCATATGGGGCGTGATCATCAGAGTCAGTCAGAACATATGATCCGAGCGTGTGCCTCTGACAGGTGCAAATTCGATGCTAAGAAGTTTGATTAAAAATGTTATCATCGGCAGGCAGCATTTCTTCCGGAGAATTGTCTGGGGGAGGCCCTTGCCTTGCCCTTAAACATTCACATTCACGTTCACGTTCACGTTCACGTTCACGTTCACGTTCACGGAGCGATCAGGATTGAAACAGAGGCCGAGCATGAAAATCAAAACTGCCAACACCATTCTTTATTGCAAGAAGTGGGAAGAAACAGTCCGATTTTACCGGGATCATCTGAATTTGACAGTGAGCTTTTCAACAGACTGGTTTGTTGAATTTTCCCTGAGTACAACGTCCCGCTTAAGTATTGCTGATGAAAAACGCGCTTGCATAGAAAGCTGCAATGGAAAAGGAATAACACTCTCTTATGAAGTTGAAGAGATTGACAATGCATGGGAATTTGCTGAAAAAGCCGGCTTAAAGCCAACGATGATCAGGAATCATCCGTGGAACGCCAAGGTGTTTTATCTTTTTGATCCGGAAGGACACCGCGTGGAAATATGGCAATCCGTCAACAAGGGATAAGGCAACAATCATAATTTATGTGGAAGGCCGCTTTTTTTTATTGACAAGCCCGTAAATCTGGTATAGAAGTGAATTATAATTCCGTGGGTATTGGGGTCGGACCTGGATAACTTGTTGTTATTTAAGCACAAATGCCTGAAAAACAGGCATTTTTCGGGCTTAAAACCCCGTTTTCGGGGGGGGAAATCATCGTCGTAAGCGGCGGAGCCGGTTCTTAAAGTGGCCGTTTTATATGCAAAAAGGGCGGTTTAAGGGTTGAAAACAGGCTTTTTTGAAGCGGTTTTCTTTTAAATTCAACGGGTTTTCCAGGTCCGACCCCAAAATCGACCCTCCCGGGGGCTTTTCGGTGATGAGGATTCCCGGAAAATCAGACTGGAATTTTAACATATAACATACAGAGGAGAAAATATTATGCGTCGTTTTCATTCTTACGGACCAGTTGACTCCCGAAGGCATTTCTGTGTCGAACGCAGGGAACTGAGAGAGAAGTGTTTTAAAAATCTCACAGATGACCTGGAAAAGGGCGGTCATTTTTTCACAATATGGGCACCGAGGCAGGCCGGCAAAACCTGGCTCTCATGGCAGGTGAAACAGGAAATTGAAAAACAGTACAAAGACAAATTCATTGTCGGTTCCATGTCCATGCAGGGAACAATTCTGAATAAGGAAGGGTCTGAGGATGATCTGCTGAAACGGATTCCGAAGCTGATAAGGGATACGTTCAGAATAAAAATAGAAGAGCCGGAGAACTGGAAGGGGTGGACCAATATTTTTTATAAAGATGCCGGACTGTTCGACCGCCCGGTAATCCTCTTTATTGACGAGTTCGACAGCCTACCCCCGAAGGTCACTGACCGCATGGTGACGCTCTTCAGGGACATGTACCTGAAACGGGACGCGTATCTTCTGCACGGACTGGCCCTGATCGGCGTCCGGGCCGCGCTCGACGTGAAAAATGAAAGGTTCTCCCCCTTCAACATTCAGCGTTCCCTGCATGTGCCCAACTTCACCCCGGATGAGGTGAGAGAACTGTTCCGGCAGTATGCCGGGGAAAGCGGGCAGAAAGTTCTCCCCGAAGTCGTTGAGAGCGTGTATGAGGCGACCAGGGGACAGCCCGGCCTGGTGTGCTGGTTCGGGGAACTTCTCACCGAAAAATTCAATCCGGGAGAGGGAAGGGCCATTGATCTTCCTATCTGGAAACGGGCCTACGGCAGCGCGCTGAGGCGGGAATGGAACAACACGGTGCTGAACCTGGTGAAAAAGGCCAGAAACGAGAAATATCAGCCTTATGTGCTGGCGCTTTTTGCCAGCTCGGACATTCCGTTCAACATTGATGCCGAGTGGTGCAGCTATCTTTACCTGAACGGAATCATAGACACAGAGACATACACGGACGACAAAGGGGAATATGCCGATATCTGCCGTTTCTCATCCCCCTTTGTCCAGGAGCGGCTCTACAACGCCCTGACGTATGACCTTGTGGGAGACCGCCTCCCCATCCTGGCCCTGGAGATTCTGGACGAGCTGGAGGACGTGTTCGCCGGAAATTCGCTGAACCTCCCGGCGCTTCTCAGGCGATACAAGGACTATCTGAAACGCCTCGGGGCAAAGAACCTGAATCCCTGGAAGGACCAGCCCCGAAGGGCGGACATGCATTATACAGAGGCGGTGGGACATTTTCATCTCTATGCCTGGCTTCAGTCCGCCGTGGGGCGGCGCTGCGTTGTCAGTCCGGAATTTCCCACCGGAAACGGGAGGGTGGATCTGCATCTGCGCTGCGGGAAACAGCGGGGCATCATCGAGGTCAAAAGCTTTGTTGACGCGTCGGAGGTGAGGAGATCCCGGAAACAGGCGGCAGCGTATGCGGGAAGCCTGAAGATGGATTCGGTGACTGTCGCCCTGTTTGTTCCCACCGAGGATGAGGAGGTGCTGGCGCAGTTGTCCGGCGAGCAGACGATTGACGGGGTGAGCGTGACGGTGGTTGCCGTCGGGTGGGTGATTTAAAAGCCAGATCAGAGGTGTCAGGATATCTGGATACCCTGCTGATAAGCGTCGGCATCCCGGTATCCGTCTGAGAGCCGTCAGACGGTAATTTCCGACAGATTCCGGATATCCCGGTGTCAGAAATCAGGATACAGTTTGTCAGCAAAGCTGTTGATAACTGCAAATATGCAAAGAACAGGTAAAGACAAAGGAGCATCCCATGAAAAAACTTCCGAATCTCCCTATCGGCGATTCATCGTTTGAAAGCATCCGTGAGGGCCGTCAGCTTTATGTGGACAAAACCCGGCATATCTTTCAGATGGCAGATCAGGGAAAGTATTATTTCATATCCCGTCCTCGAAGGTTCGGCAAATCCCTGACCGTTTCCACTCTGAAATGTCTGTTTCAGGGAAAAAAAGAATTGTTCAAAGGGCTGTGGATTGCGGAGAATGCGCACCTGGAATGGAAGGAACATCCGGTGGTTATCATTGATTTCAGTGAACTGGCCCATGACACGCCGGAAAATCTGAAGCAGTCTCTGGAGAGCAATCTGGCGAAAACCGCAGCCCGGTATGGCGTAAGCATTAATGACCCGCTGCTTCCGGGTCGCTTTGCGGAGCTGATTACCGAGCTTTTTCGCAAAGCCGGAACTCCCGTCGCGGTTCTGGTTGACGAATACGACAAGCCGATCATTTCCCATCTGGGAAAAGACGAGGAGGCGATTAAAATCGCAAAGCAGAATCGGGAGATCATGAAATATTTCTTCGGCGTGTTGAAAGGGACCAATGTGTCTCCGTGTCTGGGTTTTGTATTTTTTACCGGCGTATCCAAATTCAGCCGTGTCTCGATTTTTTCGGAACTCAACAACCTGAATGACATCACCATGAACCGGCATTATGCGGATATGCTGGGATACACTCAGAAAGAGATCGAAATCTGCTTTGCCGCTTATATCAAAGAGTTTGCCCGGGAGATCGGGGAGAGTCCGGATCAGGTAAAGGAAATGCTGAGAAAACAATATGACGGATACCGGTTCTCGGAAAAAGATATCCGGGTGTATAATCCGTTCTCCGTGCTGAGGTCCCTGAATGAGAAAGGGTTCAAAAACTACTGGTTTGAAACCGGCACACCCACATTTCTGGTGAATCTCCTGAAAGAGACCAACTGGTATCTGCCGGAAATCGAAGGCATGACAGCAACCGAAACGGTTTTCAGCACATATGAACTCGAAAACCTGAAACCCGAAGCCCTGCTCTTTCAGACCGGATATTCGACCATCAGAGAGGTCAGAGGCCGGCTTTTCGTGTTTGACTATCCGAATCAGGAGGTAAAGACGGCTTTTCTGGAAACCCTGTTTCACGCATACACGGAAGGACTCAGAAACCGTTCCCGGTTTGTTCTGCTGGCGGAATATCTTCAGAAGGAGGATACGGACGCTTTCATGGAAACCATGACGGCTGTTTTCGCTTCCATCCCTTATGCATTGGAGAGCAAAAGAGACGAGGCCTATTTTCACACCATATTTTATCTCATGGTCAGCGCGTCCGGTATCAACGCTCGCAGCGAGGTGCTGACCTGCAAAGGCAGAATTGATCTGGTGACGGAATTTCCCGATAAAGTCTTTATCATCGAATTCAAGTGCAATCAGAGCGCCGAAGTCGCTATCCAGCAGATTCGGGACAAAGGGTATGCGGATCCGTATAAACAAAGCGGAAAGAAAATCATTCTTATGGGGATCAATTTTGATTCGGAAAAGCGGAATGTGAGCGAGTGGGAATCTGCAAGGATTGCCCTTCCTTAAATTTCCGCGCCTCATCTATCAGGTCCTTTACAACCCTTAAAAATCTGGCATAAGATGGGGCAAAAGTCCAAAAGAATTAAAATTGCATCCGGCCTGCGTTTAAACGACAGACTCACAAAATATTCAATCCCCAGATGTCTTTCTTTCTGATACTTGGCTTTGAGTTTGGTGCAGCCCTTGGTATTGATGACCGGAGCCGGAATAACATCATATATCCCCCTGCTGTTGCAGATAACGAACGACCAAACCACTCAGACAGTTGGCTTCGCCATGGCCTTCCACGATCAGTTGAAGTTTGATGGGTGTCATTCGGTATCTGCCTCAAAGAATCCGCCTTTTACCGAAGAAGGCAACGGAATTGGCGTGATAGCATTGAACTGAAGCATCTCTCCCACAGAAAAGGGGTAGTCCTCCTCTTCCGGCGGGGGCGACTCAAGTTTGTATATTTCGCTTCGACCCAGTTCCCATCGAATGAGTCGGGTACGGGCTTCGGTGACCGGTTTATGCATAAGCGCCACCGGGCTGTGAGACGTAATTACAATCTGAGTTTGTTCGGCCGCCTCTTCAATGGCCTCCGTAATCGTGGCGAAAGCCTCCGGATGAACCGAGTCTTCCAATTCTTCCAGAAAAATGAGTGTCGGAGGCGGCTGCTGACAAATCGCCAGCAGAATTCCCAAAATTCTCAGCGTTCCGTCGGATACCTGGGTGGCGTCAAGCCGGACCATCCTTTCGCCATCTTGCTCAAATCCGAGTATTCTGCGGCCGCGAAATGATTCCGTGAACACCCGGTGAATTCCCGGTATGACCGCACACAGCCGCTCTGTCAACATTTTAATGACACCGCGATGGTTTTCGAGTCCTTCGAGTATGTTGGCAGCGTTCTGACCGTCGGATGCAAGTCGGCTTTGGTTCAAGGCGGTTGTTTCCTGCCGCATCCGTTCAGGTGAGAAGATGTATGCACTCACTCCTCTGATCTCATTCAGGCAGGCTTTCCAGAACGGATGACTGCCGGCCAGAAGGGGAAAAGCCAACTGATCCGGTGCCAGCGGAAGTTCGGGCAAAGGCAAACTTGTCTGAAACTGGTCTCCCTCACGATGGAAGTGCGGGACCTGATCGGTTGAAAATGTCAGATGCTCCTGGAAAATCCGATATCCGCCGCCCTCTGTGAGCAGAAGGTCGAATCCATAGACTGCCCGCAGCCGATCATCCCTGGCACCGAATCGAAGCTGAATCGCCAGAGAGAGATTCTTTTCAGATTCCTTGCCGCCCTGCCTAATCCAGTATTCAAGCCCGCCGCGACGTGACAGGGCATTGCTGAGAGAATCTGTGAGGGCGTCTCTCATGATTTCAAGCGCCTCTCGCAAAGTGCTTTTGCCGGCCCCGTTCTGACCAATTAAAATGGTGAAATCCTCAAAGGTGAGACAGGCATCCGGATATGAGCAAAAATTCCGGAGCCGCAGTTGTTCGATGAATATCGTTTTAATCGCTTTCAGGTCCGGAGCTTGTGATGAATCACTCGCTTTGGGCTCCGATGGGAATGATCCCCTGCCTGTGCCGGTATCATGGCTATTTTTGCCTGAACCGGTCACAAGTCCGTCGGTCAGGTCTTCAGAGTTGATTGTGCTGCTATGAGCGTCATGCTCCAATGGTTTCACTTTCGGCTCCTGTTTCTTTTTTGTCCGGCCCTTCAGTCGCCCCACAAACTGCTGTCTGATTCGGTGAGCCTCCCGTTTCGGCCCACCGCTCAGGAAATCTCCGGGTCCGGTTTGTGTCACCGGCCCCGGGCCCATGTAATCCGTCGGCTCAGTTCGTCTGCTGACAAAAGCGATCCTGATCGCTTCCAATCCGTTCAGGCAAAGATTTCCATCATTCACCGACGATGAAGGGCGATATGAGTGATCCGCTATCCCAAATACCGAGCCTGTTATCATTTAAAAAACCTGATGTCAAGCTTTTTTTGAAACCCAAAATAAATCTCTTGGTTATGCGATCCTCGCTCTGTTTAACTGAAGGTGAACGGATTTCAAACGGCTAACTGCGGATTCCCTGGTTTGTGGGCCTCTAACATGCGGCTATTCTCAATCAGGTCCGTGGGAAACCGCCAGTCAGAGGGCTATGGGGCTGACATATTTGTAGCTGTCAGTTAGCGGCTAATCGGTGTGAATCTACAAGGATTGTGGATAAAAAAGGATTTGGCGTGCTCTTTGGAAGCCCTGGGGTTAGCGGTTGATCGGCCTCGGTGTGAATCTACAAGGATTGTGGATAAGAAAGGATTTGGCGTGCTCTTTGGAAGCCCTTGGGTTAGTGGCTGATCGGCCTCGGTGTGAATCTGCTCAGTGTGAATCTACAGGGATTGTGGATAAGAAAGGATTTGGCGCGCTCTTTGGAAGCCTTTGGGTTAGTGGCTGATCGGCCTCGGTGTGAATCTACAAGGATTGTGGATAAGAAAGGATTACCTGAGCCCTTCGGAAGCCCCTGATCTGCCGATTACATGCACCGAAGCTCCATGGGAAACCGCCAATCCAGAGGCCCGTGGGGCCGACATATTTGTGGCTCCGTGGGAAACCACCAGGCAGAGGCCCGTGAGGCCGACATATTTGTAGCTCCAGAATGCCGCCAGTCAGAGGCCCGTGGGCTGACATATTTGTAGCTCCGTGGGAAAACCGCCAGTCAGAGGCCCGTAGGGCTGACATATTTGTAGCTCCGTGGGAAACCGCCAGTCAGAGGCCCGTAGGGCTGACATATTTGTAGCTCCGTGGGAAACCGCCAGTCAGAGGCCCGTAGGGCTGACATATTTGTAGCTCCGTGGGAAACCGCCAGACAGAGGCCGTAGGGCTGACATATTTGTAGCTCCGTGGGGAAACCGCCAGTCAGAGGCCCGTAGGGCCGACATATTTGTAGCTCCAGAATGCCGCCAGTCAGAGGCCCGTAGGGCTGACATATTTGTAGCTCCGTGGGAAAACCGCCAGACAGAGGCCCGTAGGGCCGACATATTTGTAGCTCCGTGGGAAACCGCCAGTCAGAGGCCCGTAGGGCTGACATGTTTGTAGCTCCGTGGGAAACCGCCAGTCAGAGGCCCGTAGGGCTGACATGTTTGTAGCTCCGTGGGAAACCGCCAGTCAGAGGCCCGTAGGGCCGACATATTTGCAGCTCTTCAGTTAGCGGCTAATCTGTGTGAATCTACAAGGATTGTGGATAAGAAAGGATTTGGCGCGCTCTTTGGAAGTTTTCGTCAGAGCCGACATGTTTGCAGCTTTTTTCCAGCAGCCAGTCAGAGCCGACATGTTTGCAGCTTTTTTCCAGCAGCCAGTCAGAGGCTCGTCAGAGCCGACATGTTTGCAGCTTTTTTTGTT
>JAUCGI010000124.1 GCA_030378035.1 Desulfobacterales bacterium HSG2 | reverse complement strand
GCCGGATCGGACGCACCCGTTTTTGGAAAATCCGGACCTTTGTGTCGGGTGTAAATTTTTTTGAGGTGTTCCATCTGCCCATCATTCCGATGAAAATTGAAAGTCGGACATTTTCTGACTGTAGAACTGAAAAAAATGTCCCGTTTTTTTTTTCAGTTTTGCCTGGAATGACAGATGGAGGCGGGACCCATTTTTTTTGCAACACATCTAACGGAGGTAATAATTTATGAAGAAAGTTGTAATGATGATTGCTGTTTTCACGGGGCTGTTCTTTTTCAGCGGGATATCCGGGGTCATCGGAGGTGAAATCACCGTTAAGGGCAACATCACCATTGATGAGGATGAACTGCGCAAGATCATCAAAAAGGTGATCAGAGAGAACCCGAAACTGATCCTTGAAACCATTAACGCTTATGCAAAAAAGGAAAAAAGGGAGAAGCAGAAAAAGCAACTGGAATCAAGTTTCAAAAAACGGATCAAAGATATCGGAGTGAGCGATAAGAATCCGTCACAGGGGCCGAAAGATGCGGCGATCACCCTTGTCGAATATACGGATTTTGAATGTCCGTATTGCTCAAAAGGTGCCAGAACCGTTAAAAAGGTTATGGAAAAATACCCTGAAAAAGTGAGAGTGGTATTTAAAAACAATCCGCTTGATTTTCATGAACAGGCCATGCCCGCGGCAAAGGCGGCCCTGGCAGCCAACAGACAGGGAAAATTCTGGGAATACCATGACCTCCTCTTTGAAAATTCATCAAAACTGAGTGAAGAACTGCTCGTCAAATTTGCCGAACAGTTGAAACTTGATATGAAAAAATTTGATGATGACCGGAATTCCCCCGAGATTGCAGACCAGATTGAATCTGAAGTGGCGGAGGCCAAAAAGAACAAACTGAGGGGAACCCCGACATTTGTTGCGAACGGCGTGGTTATCAGAGGGGCGCAGAAGCTGAATTATTTTTCAAAGGTCATTGACCGTCTTTTGTCAGAAAAAAAACAGAAATAAGCGTTCGCCTTAATTTGCTTATTCGACAGCCGCAAGTTTTGTTATGTATCCGTAAACTTGAGCCTGCCTAATGATACTGATTCTAACGGATTTTGTGATCTGAATCCCCTTTCTTAAACGCAGAGGATGCAGAGAGCGACGCAGATTCGGAAGATATCCGGCGGTTCTTCGCGGCCTCCGCGATATCCGCGTTTTCTCAGATAGTTGAAAGGATACGGAATTCGTTAGAACCAGAATTATTCACCCGGAAAAACACGGAATCGAAATTCATTACACTGCGAAGATAAAAAAGAAAGAACTGGATACCGGGCTTACCTAAACTTGAACTTGAACTTGAACTTGAACTTGAACTTAAACTTGAACTTGAACTTGAACTTAAACGTGAATCCCGACGTGAACATTCATTTATGATCACGTCTGAGTTCAAGTTCAAGTTTAAGGCTCCCCTAAATCCGCTATAATCAACAGAGTTCAGGGCGTCGGCAGAAGGTTCCTGTCGGAAGCAGGTGAATCCGGCGTACAGTTCGCAAACCTGTTTCCTCTGTGCTTACGTCAGCGGACGCAACCGCAGGGGCACTGCCATTAAGTTAAGGGGGCTGATGAATAATGCCGCTTCTTACTCTTCCGGGAGCAAGAGCAAGACCTTAACTTAATGGCAGTGAGCCGCAGGGGGGACAGCTTTCAGTGTCTGAAGTGCGGACATGAGGACTGTTCGGACGGGAATGCCGCAAAAAATCTGAAAGCAGGACACGGCGACCCGAAAATAACTCTTCGGACACAGACGGAACGGGTGAAAGCGATTTTGCCTGGCAGATTCTCCGCCGATTGGAAACCACCTCCGCGCGGGGACTGTTCCGGCCAGGACCCGGCGAAACCCTGCTTTCGAAAGGGGGCGAAACTTCCGATGCAGTCACTTTTCAAAAGCCTGCCCTCGTGAAAACGGGGGTTTAAAACCTTCAGACAAAAAAATATACACAACTGAGTATATTTTAAGGAACAGCATAAATGACAGGACCCGAATACTTGAGAGAGAGTATTAATGACATGAAAGAGCTTATAATAAGTCTCCCCTTGAAAAGATTTGAGACAAAAAGCCTCAAACACTCACTCAGAATGAGCAGGATAGGAGAATACGAACATGGGGAACTTATCATGGATGAACACGATGCGGATCCATATATTTACTTTCTTCTGTCCGGCAAAGTAAGGCTGAAGAAAGAAGAGACAGAGATCGGGATAATTGACAGTCTGGGAGAGATATTCGGGGATGTGGAAATACTGGATGATCTGATCAGATGGGGAACCGTGTATGCAGAAGGCGAAGCGGTTTGTTTGGCGATTAACGCCTCTTCTGTCATAAACCGATTCACTTCTGACAGAGGCGCGGATATCCTCTTGTCATTATACAGGGTATTTACTGAATACCTCGCAATCCGCCTGCGTCTGCTGACCGAAGAATTAGTTAAGACCAAAAAAGAGATTGAAAGGCTGAACAAAAGGGAATGGAGGAATGGGAATGGAGGAATGGAGGATTCGATTGAGGATTGGGGGATTGAGGATTGGGGGATTGAAGAGTGAAGAATAGTCGATGCCCGTGAATGTGGACGTGAACGTGAACTTGAACGGTTCCAGGTGTAAGTTCAAGTTCACGTTCAAGGGATCCTCTAAATACGTTATAATCAGCAACAATATAAGGATGATAAGTATGAAAAAGCAATTTGAAAAGCGAGGAAGTGTAATTTCAGTTTGGCTGCTTCTGATGTTTCTCATCGCATTTGTTCCTCAGACGGGAAACGCAAAAACAGCAGAAGAAGACTCAGGCGCAGTCTGCGGAGATGTTCTATGCGACGACGGCACTTTGGAAGAATCGGACGAAGAGACCGAATCCGGAGTCTATATCATTCAACTGGCCGATCCGCCACTGGCCCTTTACAAGGGAGGTGTTCGCGGTCTCTCTCCAACTCATCCCCGAAGCGCCGGCAAAAAACGGCTGGATGTGCGGAGTTCCGCCAGCAAAGCCTATCGCAGACACCTTTCCGAACAACACGATCAGTTGACGGCTCTTCTGAAAAGGAATATCGGCCCTTTGCTCGATCCGGTTTACAGATACGAAGTCGCCTACAACGGCATGGCCCTCCGTCTGACGCCGGCCGAAGCTGCGGAGATTGAAAAACTCCCGGAAGTGGTCTCTGTGCAGCGGGACAAACTGTATCAGCTCATGACCGATGCCTCTCCGGCTTTTATCAGTGCGGAGGAGATATGGAACGGCTCGGATCAGGGAACGGACGGACTGCCCGGCGTCAAAGGCGAAGGGATCATCGTGGGAATCATAGACTCCGGTATCTGGCCCGAACATCCCTCTTTTGCCGATGACGGCACATATCCGCCACCGCCACTGAAATGGGGCGGCAAATGCACCCCCCCGGCCGACGGCACAAAGGGCTATACCTGCACCAACAAACTCATCGGCATTCAATATTTCCTCAAAGCTTATGCGGCCCAGAACGGAGACAAATATGACGGCCTGTTCCACTCGGGCCGGGATGACAACGGACACGGCACACACACCGCGTCCACTGCGGCAGGCAACGAAAATATTCCGGCAGACATCTATGGCATTGACCGGGGCACAGTTTCCGGGATGGCCCCCCGCGCCCACATTGCCGTTTACAAGGGTGTCGGCCCGGGCGGTGCCAGTCAGTCTGATCTGCTGGCAGCCATTGACAAAGCCGTTGCAGACGGGGTGGATGTGATTAACTATTCCATCGGAAGCACATTCGACACGAATCCATGGGAGGATCCTGACGCCCTGGCGTTTCTCGCCGCACGGGAAGCAGGCGTCTTTGTGGCGGTTTCAGCGGGAAACTACGGGCCGGATCCCGAGACCGTTGATTCTCCCGGGAACGCGCCCTGGCTGGCCGCCGTGGGTGCCAGTTGTCCCAACCGGCTTTATCTCAGCGATATCACAATCGTTGATCCTCAGTCATCCGTCACCAATTTTTACGGGGCAACCCCGACTCGGGGAATCAGTGATTTCAACTTAATAGACGCCAAGGGAATTGCCGATACCGATGGGGATACCTCCGGCAGATGTCTTCACCCCTTTCCCACCGGGACTTTCCAATCAACAGATGCGGTTTTGTGTGAACGAGGAGAGATATCCCCTCCGGTAAAAGCCAACTTTGTTCAGGACGGAGGCGCAGGCGCGATGATCCTCTTTAACGATGAGGAACACCATGACCTCAGCTCCTACCAGTATCCCATCCCCACCGTATCCGTTTCACACGAAACAGGATTGATGGTCCGTGGTTTGTTGTCCGTTGTCGGTGGTCGGTTGTCCGTTGTCGGTGGTCAGTTGTCAGAGGTCCGTGGTTCGTCGTCAGTTGCAACGGACAACGGACAACCGACAACTGACCAACGGACAACCGACAACGGACAACTGACAATTAGCTTTACCCAGGGCGAACCGGTCTTTGCCTCTGACCGGGTTCCCACAGATGCTGTTCCTGCTTTCAGTTCACGGGGGCCGAATATTTTCAGTTGGATTGATTTTACCAAGATCGAAGTCGTTACAGAATCGGTCAATGTGATCAAGCCTGATTTCACCGCGCCCGGTGTCCAGGTTCTGGCCGGCGCGTCACCGGAATATCTTATCAGAGTGAACGGCGATGCCGGTCGGTTCGGGCATCAGGGCGAACTCTTCCAGATCACCCAGGGAACGTCCATGTCCAGCCCCCATGCGGCCGGTCTTGCCGCGCTGCTCAAATTGCTTCATCCGGATTGGACGCCGACTCAGATACAATCGGCCCTGATGACCACCGCTGTCAGCGAAGCCCAGACAGCCCGGCATGAGGACGGAGCGTATTATCCTGCCACGCCTTTTGACGCCGGCGCGGGACGCATTGACGCCGGCAGAGCCGCACGGGCCGGTTTTGTTCTTGATGAAACCATGGAAAACTTCAAAGCCGCGAATCCGGCTCAGGGCGGCGACCCTTCGACGCTGAACCTGCCGGGTCTGACAAATGCGGACTGTATGGGGGAGTGCGGTTGGACCCGCACATTGGAGAGTACAACGGATGTTCCGGTAAACTGGACCGTCTCGGTTGCGGATTGCGGATCGGAAGGGAGAGCGTGCGGAGTGCTTACAGTTGAACCGTCGAATTTTACACTTGAGCCGGGAGGGAAGCAGGAGATCACCGTTACCGCGAATGTCAGCCATCTGCCGGCCGGGGAATGGGTCTTTACCGAACTTCGCTTCATCCCCGAGCCTGTCGAGAATTCGGAAACAAGAGATAAAAGTTCCCGCTCCTCTGTTCCCAGTTCTCACTTCCCCGTGGCTATTCTCCCCATCGCCGGCATATCACCCGTCGGTTCCGTTGAAATTGAGACGCGGCGCAACCAGGGAACTTATACTCTGAAAGGACTGCGAGCCATTGAGACGGACAATCTGACCGTCTCCACCTATATCGGAGTTCCCGAGTTCATTGAAGCCTCTGTGGGCGTCGATTCTGCCAATGATGAGGTTTATGATGATCTGAACGACGGCATCTTTGTCAAATGGCTCCATCTTTCCGAAGCCGACAAACGCTTTGTTGTTGAAATAACCGAATCCGACGCGCTTGATCTGGATGTGTATATCGGCATGGATGACAACGGCAACGGACTCCCTGACGCAGATGAGGAACTGGGCAAAAGCACCCGGAGTGTATGGAATGAGACTTGCAGTTTTCCCGAGTCCGACGAAAGATTGGAACCCGGAGATTACTGGATCCTGATTCAGAACTGGAAAGGCTCCGGAGCATTCATGGATAAATTCACCTTATCCCTGATGATTATTAATGAAAACAGCATCGCCGATTCCCCGTCGGCCGCCACGGTGTATGCCGCAGGCCCGCCTCACGTCGCCTGGAATGATCCGTTTGATGTCAAAATATCCTGGGAGATTCCGGACGCCCAGATTAACGACAGGATAGAAGGCTGGATAGAAGTGGGGACGAATGCGGCTGATCCCGATAACATTGCGGCAATGCCGCTCACTCTCTCGCGAATCACAGACGATGTGACCATCGAGTCGGACATACCCGAGTGGGATTTTGCTTATCCCGGCACCGCCGTAACTTACACCGTGCATGTCAGACCGGATGAAGTTCAGTCCGACAGCCTGGCCTATACTCTCATCAGCACGATTCCTGACGGGATGACCTACATACCCGACTCGGCAACCACAGAACCGGCCGAGATCAGCGGCAATCAGCTCATCTGGAGGGTGGAGACCGGCTATCGGTATGTGATGACCACAAACCGGGACGATCCGTCCTGCAACACCCCTTATGGCGGCTATGTCAGCATGGAGACACTGGGTGCCCCGGTGATCCCTGAGATCAGCGGCGACGGCGTCATTTTCAGGCTTGATGATTTTCTGTCCGAATCAGACAGCACTCTTTCCTTTAATTTCTTCGGAGAACCATATTCAGATGGCCTCTGGCTGACAGATGACGGCCTTCTCCTTCTGAACCCGCCGAACAAAGAGAATCCGGAGATCGCCGCTGGCATCCCCGACCCTGCCGGGCCGAACAATCTGATCGCCCCTTTCTGGCGGGATCTGGAAATTGTCTGTGATGAAGCCGGAAACCGGGGTGTCCGTCTCACAGAAAAGAGCGGTTTTGTAATCGTTGAATATGACGGCGTCGAACCGGCCCCGGCCGGCAGTTCCGATGACGAATTCGACTTTCAAGTGATGATGCGCCGAAATATAAGCTATGGCTCCGGGGATTATGAGATTATCTTTGCGTACAACAACATTGTTGCCAAAAACGGTTTGAACCCCTTCCCTGTCATCGGACTTGAAAATGCGGACGGCAACAGGGGAAACCAGTACACCGGCCCCGGAACGGAAGACGGAACGGAAGACGGAACGGAGAACGGAATTGAAGACGGACTGGTGATCTGCTTCGACTGCGTCAGTCAATCCCGGTTCGATATCAGCTACCAGGTGACCATTGATGAAGATATCTTTCCGCAAACATCCGGAGTCAGTCCGCCCCGGATACTGAGCAACACAGTGGCGCACACCGTCGCCGGAAGCCCTTCGGCCTTTGCCGAGACTTCTGTCAAAGTCAGGGAAATGCCAGTTCTGACCGTAAGCAGCGGCGAAATCAGCCTGCCGATTCCTGACGAGGGAGACGCTGTCTTTTCCCTTGAAGTTTCCAAAAGGGTTATAATAACCGATGTGAACGTCATTCTGAACATTCGGCATCCCCATGTCGAAGATCTGAGCGCCCGCCTGATTTCGCCTTCGGGATCGGAGGTTACCCTGTTTGAGAATCTCTCCGGCACAAGAGAAAATCTGACAGAGACAAAGTTGAACGACGAAGCAGAGATTCCCATAGCCTCGGGCAATGCGCCTTTTACAGGGAGCTTCCGGCCTGCTGAACCTCTGAACACATTTTCCGACGAACTGTCAGCAGGGAAATGGACGCTGAAGCTTTATGACGATAAGGCATGGGATGAGGGAACACTGATCTCCTACACCCTTGAAATCGGATTCAGAACCGCGGGACCGACCGCCAGCCCGGATGTTGCCATTGCCGGCAGGAATGAACCCGTTACCATCGAGGTGCTGGCCAATGATTCCGATCCTGACGGTGACCCCCTGACTGTCACCGCGGTATCAGACCCGTCCCACGGTACAGTTGTCCTCAGCGGGGGGACCGTTCTCTATACGCCCGATCCGGAATTTGTCGGTGCCGACAGCTTCACCTATACCATTACGGACAACAGCGACGGCGAAGCCGAGGGAGAGGTTTCGGTGACGGTGGAAAAGGACGGGGTTTCCATTATCGTTACGACCCTGTATGACATGGTAGCAGATGACGGGAGAGTCTCCCTGCGTGAAGCGGTTCTGGTCGCTAATACCAACCAGCCGGTGGACGGCTCTCCCGAAGGCGGTTTCCGGGATGCTGTTATTCTTCCGCCGGGCGTTATCACCTTGGAAGGGGCTTTGGAAATCACCCGCCATCTGAGCATCATCGGCTCGCCTGACGGCGGTACAATCCTTGAAGGCAGCGGCTCGGATCGGGTGCTTCATGTGCATGGGGGCGCTGAGGTGAATATCGAAAATGTCACCATACGGCAGGGGCGAGACGCGACAGACGAGACGCGGATGGGGTGGCCGTGGGCAGTTGCGCTGGTCCATCGGTGGGAAGAGGCTTACAGCGGACAATTCTGCGGAGGGACACTGATCCATCCCGAATGGGTGCTGACTGCGGCCCATTGCGTTGCAGAGCCGTCCGTTGCCTGGAAGAACGGCGGAGAAATCGATGTGATCTTAGGCGCGCATGACCTGATTACGGATGAGGGAGAGCGGATTGAAGCGGATGCGATTATTATTCATCCGGATTACGACGCGGAGACTTTTGATTCGGATATTGCCCTGCTGCATCTTTATTCTCCCTCGGGGCGGCCTTATGCAGACCTGATTCCCCAGGGAGACCCCTCCGGCGCGGCCGATCCGGGGACGCGTGCAACGGTCATCGGCTGGGGAACCTCTGACAAGACCGGTGCGAACGGTTTGCTGCCGTTTCCGCTTTACCCGGACCTGATCCGGGACTCATTGCCGATTGTCTCCAATGAGACTGCCGAAATGTCATATCAGTCGCCTGATGAAGATTCCGGGGCCATAACAGATGCAATGCTGGCCGCGGGTGATGAGGACGGGGGAAGGGATTCCTGCGCCGGTGATGGCGGAAGCCCCCTGATGGTGGAATTGGGAATCGGGAATGAGGAATCGGGTATTGCGAGTCACGGAGATTCCGCATTTGTACAGGTCGGCCTCTTCAGTTGGGGAAAAGGATGTGCTTTTGGCGGGTATTATGGAATTTATACGCGGTTGTCCTTGTTCACAGATTGGATATATGAGCAGATCGGCGGCATGCCGGTCTCTTACGGAATGAGAGGCGGCGGCATCCTGAACCAGGGGACTTTGACGGTGAGTCGGTCTGCGCTGATAGATAATGAGGCGGCCAATGGCGGCGCAATTTTCAACAGCGGGGTTCTGAATCTGCTGAATTGCACCCTGAGCGGCAATTCCGCAATCCTTGGCGGCGGGCTTTATAATGAGGGCGAGGCGAGCGTGGTCTTCAGCACCATTGCTGAAAATACGGCCATGAGAGGCGGAGGAATTTTCATCCCCGCGACCCTCGCCTCATCCATCGAGCCTGCCATCTCGCCCCTCGCCGCGGTCAAAAACACGCTGATCGCCGATAACATCGCTGCTATGGACGGACCGGATATAAGAGGCCCTGTCACGAGCCGGGGCATCAACCTGATCGGCGACACCAGCGACGCATCAGGTTTTCAGAGCAATGATCTGCTTGACACGGATATCCTGTTAACCCCGCTCATGGATAATGCAGGTGCCTCGCCAACCCATGTTATTCAGGGCGACGGCCCGGCCGTTGACGCCGCCGATTGCACAGACATGGAAGGGAACGTAGTGGAAACGGATCAGCGCGGAGTTGTCCGTGGTCAGTTGTCCGTGGTCCGTGGTCCGTGGTCCGTGGTCAATGGCCAGTCGTCAGTTGCAACGGACAACGGACAACGGACAACGGACAACGGACAACTGACAACTGACAACGGACAAAGGACCACTTGCGACATTGGCGCATTCGAGTATGACGGGAATGATTATCCGCCGACTGCGGTGGATGACTTTGTTTCCACTACTGAATCGCCTGTCGCCATTGATATGTTGGACAACGATATGGATGTCAACGGTGATGAACTGATTGTTATCGGGATTACCGAGCCTGAAAACGGCACGATAACGGTGGAGGGGATCGGAGGCTTGTCCGATATTGACCCGGATGTCGGTCTCGGTGAGTCACCGGTTCTCATTTATACGCCGAATGAGGGCTTCTTCGGCATGGACAGTTTTACTTACATGATCAGCGACGGGAAAGAGACATCCGAGGCGTCTGTTTTTGTGACGTCTCGGGCGGATGAACTGCCGATAGTGCGGGATGATGAAGTGCTGACTCCCGTGAACAGACGCATCACCATCGACGTTCTGGGCAATGACAGGGATCCTGAAGGCGAACCGCTGACAGTGACCGATGTGGCTCTTCCCTCCGACGGTTCGGCCGTTGTCAGCGGAGGGACTGTCATTTACACTCCGGATAAGGATTTCGTCGGAACGGACCGCTTCATGTATCGCGTCACCGACGGCGTCAAAATCGGCAAGGCATTTGTCACCGTTACGGTGGGGGATGTGAGCCAGTGCCACAGCGCGGATTATAATCCTCCGGACTATGAAATCGGCCTTTCAGAACTGTTGCGTGTCATCCAACTTTATACAAAAGAATTTTATGAGTGCGGCGATCCTCAGACAGAAGACGGATTTGACTTGAAAATTCAGAATCCGAAATTCGCATTTGAATCTTACTCTTTTTATGACGAAAGTCTATGGTACGCTTATGATGAGGATTTGAACCAGTGTAAGCCCCACGATTCGGATTACAAGCCCCAGGACTGGCGCATCACGTTGAATGAGCTTTTGCGCGTGATCCAATTGTACAATTCTCCGGGATACCACCTCGACCCGGACACGGAAGACGGGTTTGCGCCCGGAAAGTAAGAGAGTTCCCAAAAAATAACTTGACTAGCTGAGTACGGGACAAAAAGTGGATTCCGGGTCGGAAATGCCGGGAATCCTGCCGATTCCCGGCATTTCCGCCCGGAATGACAGCGTGCCAGTCTTCAGGTATCCGAAGATTTTTGTCCTGTACACAGCTTGACCGGATAACAAAACATGTCATTCCGGGCAGAATGGCAGGGGCCGTCAGAGCACGCCCTGGTTGGCAAAGCACGCCCTGATTAAAGATCAAGCTGGCCCCTGCCATTCTGACCCGGAATCCATTTTCACTTTTCCTTTACCATGAAAATACATTTTCATCACCGAGCCGCCGGATTTGGCAATCCGGCGAGAGCAAATCAGAATTCATCTGATCGGGTAATAGCTTATCGATAAAATTGCAGGTCAGATGAAGACCACAAGCGTCAGCAGAAAGATGAAGACCTTTTGGCACTATAGCCTGCTATTAAGCGATTCAAGTTTAGAAAGCATATCCCGCACGAAAGTCTCTTCTGTCTGTCCTTCCACAACGACATGCAGACGGAGGGCCTCCGATGATATTTTTCTCCCACATCTCGCTCAGGCTGTATTCCCTCCGCCATTCCCCCATTTCGTTCGGATTGAGACGGGATATCTCGGAAGCCGAGTTTCTGCGCTGAACCACAATGATGTCCTGATCTCCGAACTGATCCAGAAGATTCAGTGACTGGGTGGCGATGACAACCTGACAATGACACGAAACCTTCCGAATCAGGGCCCCCAGGATATTCACGGCAAATGGATGCAGGCCCAGTTCGGGTTCGTCAATAACTGTCACGGCCGGCAGATCATCCTCCGGCTGCAACAACAGTGTTGCCAGAGCAACAAACCGCAACAGACCGTCAGGCAACTGGTGCGGACCGAACAGATGGTCAGCACCGCTCTCCTTCCAGTTGAGCATAACATATCTCGGGTTTGATCTTGCCAGTTCCAGATCAAAGTCACCGAAATGGGGGGCCGCCTGTCTGACAGTCGCGACGATTCTGCGGTAATATTCCGGTCTTGTTTCTCTGAGCATGAAGAGAAACGCTGCCAGATTCCCCGCGTCGCTCCTCAGACAGCGGTTGTCTTCAACATAACCGTTCTGTCTTATGCGACATGTTTCCGAGGTGTCATGGAACTGGAAACAGCGAATCTGTCTCATCATCTGCCGAATCCCCAGGCCGGCCGGGACTTCGGAAACAGACAGGCCTGACTCTTTCCGGGCGGATCCGAAATCTGTTCCGTGACTCTCCGGGGATGATGAAACCCGCTCTTCGGCAAAGATCAGAGTATCCGGGACCGCATGTTCAAGACGCATGTAATGCGTCTCTGTACTGCCGTTCATGTCAAAGACAAGCGTGCTTTCCAACTGCCGCGTATTTTTTGAGCCGTAACAAAGAAAGGTCTCAGCGCCGCCGGAGCGTGCGATGTGCAACTGTAATTCTCCTGCCGCCATAAAACGGAGCATCCTGAGGAACGAAATGAGATTTGATTTTCCCGCTCCGTTCGCCCCGATGAGGACGTTTATCCTGCCGAGCTCGAGAATCTGGTCTCTGACGGATTTCCAGCCTTTTATTCTGATGCGGTTAAGCAGTTTCATAAGACAAACTCCTTGTTTCCGGGAATCCTTTCTTATGTGAAATCCCCTGTTGCTCATGAGATTTCCAGTCTCACACAAAGGCGCAAAGGCACAAAGAAAGGCACAAAGGAAAAATTTATGTTCAGGTATTTATATTAACTCGTGAATTCATCCTGCTCGGCTCGAATTGCCAAATCCGAGCGGAGAAGAGATATTTGATCGGGTAGCTTATCAATAAGAATTATAGATCAGATGAATCCCCACAAGCGTCAGCAGAAAGATGAAGACCTCCTTCAGCAATCTTTCGTTTATGCGTGTCGTAATTCTCGGGCCGATCTGTCCGCCGATGATCACTCCGGGAACCGCCCATAAAACGATTGAAAGATCGGCTTCTCCTCCTGTTATCAGATGCACGGATGATCCGATAACGCAGGTTCCGAAGGTGATAAAAATACAGGTGGCAATGGCGCTGCTCATCCTCAGCGACAATTTGCTCCTCATAATCGGTATCAGCCATTCGCTCATACTGATACTCAGCATTCCGCTCATAACAGATGCAAGCATTACAACATAGGAATAGGGGTATGCTTTTCTTATTCTTACTCTTTCCTCTCCCATATCGTCGTATTTCTGGTTTGAGGAAACAAACAAGAAGGCCGTGGTCATCACAAGTATCCCTAAGATCGCCTCCATCTGAGACGCATTGATTTTCTTTGCAAGATGAGCGCCGGCTGTGATACCCGGCGCGGCGATCAGGAGCATAAAGAATGCGAGTCTGATATCCACCCGTTTCTGTCTGAGAAAGGCGACCGCGCCCGAGCCCATTCCGGCCGTCTGTATCAGCAAAGAAGTCAGAACGGCAACTTCGGGACCCAGTTTGAGGATAATCAGAAAAAAAGGCATCCACAGAATGCCGCCTCCGAGTCCGATGGATGATACCACAGACGCGATCAGAATGCCTGTGGGGAATGCAATCCAGTTTTCAGTCATAAATCCCAAATCCTAAAGCCTAAAGCCTAACTTATCTTCTTCGGCGCCCTGAGCCACCGAGGATCAGAACTCCGGGCGATTCCGTGCTTCTCCATGTATTCCAGGGTGTTCTTGTAAAATCCGTTCACGGAAAAGACAAACAGCACGGATTTCCCGATGTTCTCAAGCTTTCCCAGCTCCCCGGCCTTTTTCACAAACTCCCGAGCCTCCTTCACGGAAAACTTGGATTTCCGGTTTTTCACCTCCCCGATCAGGGAATAGTCGCTTCTGTCGGCCGCGACTGCCAGGATATCAACCTGAATGTCCCTTTTGTGGATGGGGGAGGCCGAGTAGGACCACACGGTCTCATATTCGGAGAACCTGAAGTCATCCGGCAGATTCTCGGCCATGCCGAGAAACACCCGGTTGTCTGCGAATGCGTGCTTCCTCAGCTTGTCAATGATCAGATACTCCGCGAACTTGCCCCTGTAATGGCTGTACTCCCCCATCAGCCGTTTGTTCTCTCTTTTCAGTGATTCATACAGGGCTTTGTACTCGTCTGTTATCTCCTTCGGATCGAAAGCCTCGATCTCATCCGCGTAAACGCCCCGGAACACCTTGTCGAAGATGTTGTCCCGGACCCCCCTGTAATAAAAATTGCTCCGGCCCTGCTCGATGACGTCGGCTCTGACAATGATTCTGAGCTTCCT
>JAUCGI010000123.1 GCA_030378035.1 Desulfobacterales bacterium HSG2 | reverse complement strand
ATTCCTAGGCCGGACGGGATTGCAATCCCGTCCAGACCGTTCCGATGAGGCGGAAACATTGCGGACGGGATTGCAAATCCCGTCCGACATGTGGCATGTAATTGTTCAGTGGTAAAGATTATCAATTTTTATTATTTAAACAGTATGAGGAGACAAATGACAAGATTACGAATTTCTGATCGGCAAAAAATTACTGAGTTTCTGTTTTATCTGTTCTGTTTTTTTTCCATTTTTCTCATTTCCGCGTGCGGAGGTGGCGATGACGAATCTTCTTATGAGAGTTCGGAGGCTGAAATTTCTGAAACCGGATCAATCGCCTTCAGGGTTGAATGGTGGGACATGGCAAGCACTCATATCGCTTCAAGGAGCAGCAGATCAGATTGGGATTGCGAAGACCACGGTGTAGCGACATTAGAGGGTCAAATCTATGACGGAGCAGGTTATCCTCCCATTGCTGAGGATGAATGGAATTGTTCCGAGCACGAAGGCATAATGTATGATGTGCCTGCCGGATCAGACATGAGTTTTACACTCCTGGGAAAAGATGCTGGGGAAAATGTGTTGTGTCGGGGTGAAGTTAAAGACATAACAGTCGTGTTAGGCCAAACGACTGATCTCGGAATAATTAAATGTCTTCTGACTTGGTATGAAGATTCTGATGGAGACGGCTATTCAGACGGAACCTCTCGGAGAGCCTCAGCCCGTCCCGGCACAGACTATTACATTGATTCAGAACTGGAGGCCACCTTCGGCGACTGCAATGATGAAGATGCCGATATTTATCCCGGAGCAACTGAAATTTCCTATGACGGGATTGACCAGGATTGCGACGGCAGTGATTACTATCCGATTCTCTGGTATAAGGATTCTGACGGAGACGGCTATTCGGACGGAACCTATCAGACATCCGAAACCCGGCCCGGCACAGACTATTATAAAGATTCAGAGTTGGAGGACACCTCCGGCGACTGCAATGATGAAGATGCCGATGTTTATCCCGGAGCAACAGAAATTTCCTGTGACGATATTGACCAAGACTGCGACGGCAGTGATTCCTGTCATCCTGTCTGGTATAAGGATTCTGACGGAGACGGCTATTCAGACGGAACCGATCAGAGTTCCCCGACCCGGCCCGGCAGCGATTATTACAGAGCTTCGGATTTAAAGGCTGTATCGGGCGACTGCAATGACAACGATGCCCGTGTTCATCCCGGAGCAGCAGAAATTTCCTGTGATGATATTGACCAGGACTGCGACGGCAGAGATTCCTGTCTTATTAGCTGGTATAAGGATTCTGACGGAGACGGATATTCAGACGGAACCACTCAGAGATCCCTGACACGGCCCGGCAGCGATTATTACGAAGCTTCGGAGGTAAAGTACCCCTCAGGCGACTGCAATGACAACAATGCCCGTGTTCATCCCGGAGCAGCAGAAATTTCCTGTGACGATATTGACCAGGATTGCGACGGCAGTGATTCCTGTCTCACTAGCTGGTATAAGGATTCTGACGGAGACGGCTATTCAGACGGAACCTCTCAGAGTTCCCCGACCCGGCCCGGCAGCGATTATTACAAAGCTTCGGATGTAAAGGCCACCTCCGGCGACTGCAATGATGAAGATGTCCGTGTTCATCCCGGAGCAGCAGAAATTTCCTGTGATGAGATTGACCAGGATTGCGACGGCAGTGATTCCTGTTACCCGACTTGGTATAGAGATTTTGACGGAGACGGCTATCCAGACGGAACTGTTCAGAGCCCCTCAGCCTGGTGGCCCGAAGACGATTATTATGATGCCTCGGATTTGAAGGCTACCTCCGGCGACTGCAATGATGAAGATGTCCGTGTTCATCCCGAAGCAGTTGAAATATGCGATGACAATAAAGACAACGATTGCAACGGAGCAACTGACTGTGACGACCCGAAATGTGCCGAAGACAGGCTATGCGGGTTGGATGACTACGCCATAGACAGAGAGATTGCAATCACCAATGGGGATATCAATCTTTCGATGGCAAGAGTTTCAAAAGATTACCTGAATAACGGTGCGGATTACGACTGTCTTTATGAAGAGACAAAGTGGAGACACAGTTTTTACAATTACGAGAATGTTAATTACGATATAAATCATGTCTCTTATGTGAACGAAAACGGACAACAATTTGCAACAATCGATAGAACGATTAGCTATAGCTATAATGACACTAACGATGAACAAATATCGGGCGAAAAGGAATTCACCGGAGATATTTACCTCATTCTGGAGGATGGGATGTGGAAGGTGTATGGGAATCAGCAGGAGTATCAAGCCCCGTCTGCATCGCCATTTACCTGTAGCTATGCGGACATGACAAGGGGCCCGATCGATCCCAAAGAAATATTTACCGCCTCGGATGATGCGGTTTACGTTTATGGCGAATTCCACAATGTCAGAAACGGCTTCCTCATTTCAATGAAGTGGTACAGACCTGACGGCAATCTGGAAGCAACATATGACTACAGCACGAACTATTATCCGGGTTATCCGGATTGCTATCCGGTTACAACTGATTATTACACATATTTAACCATACAGGGCAATGAAGCCTTTTGGCGCGAGAACGCTGGAACCTGGCGTGTAGATATATGTGTGAATGACGTGGTTGTGGAACAGCTCCATTTCGAATATGTGGAAGATTGGTAACCATAAGTGTAAACTTAGGACTTGCTCTTAATCTTGCTCTTAATCTTACTTGCTCTTTATCTTAATCCTGTCCGTGTCCGTTCGATTAAGAGCAAGAGTAAGAGCAAGAGCAAGAGTAATCAGACGGAGGTCTTTTCAGTCGGAGGAACCATCTTATATCCCACCCCGTAAACCGAGCGGATAATATCCTGATCCGGAAGATGCTTGGCCAGTTTCTTTCTCAGATTCTTGATGTGAAAGTCAATGGTTCGTTCATACCCCTCGAAATCGTATCCCTGAACCCGGCTAATCAGTTGGGCCCGGGAAAATACACGGTCAGGCTGGGCCATCATCTCCCTGAGGATGGCAAATTCGCTGGGTGTCAGTGTCAGCTCGGTGTCATCTATTGCCACCTGATAGGTCTCTTTGTTCAGGCGGATGGAACCTGCCTGCAAAACCTTCTCGGAAACCTCGGAAAGAAATCGGCGCAGCACCGCCTTTACCCGCGCGACCACTTCTTTGGGCCCGAAGGGTTTGCAAACATAATCATCCGCCCCGATCTCCAGACCGATGATCCGGTCAATCTCTTCCACTTTTGCGGTAACCATGATAATCGGCACATCTGAAAACTTTCTGATTTCCCGGCATATCTCTATGCCGTCCGTGCCGGGCAGCATGAGATCCAGCAGGATCAGTGCCGGCGGTTTTTTCTTTATGTACGGAACCACCTCGTCGCCGTTTTCCAGCCATGATGTGGTGTAGCCTTCGTTTAACAGATAATCGCGAAGCAGGTCAGCGATATCTTTTTCATCTTCAACAATGAGAATATGTCCTGTTGCCATGTTTTTTCACCTCATTTTACTCTTTCTCTTACTCTTGCTCTTGCTCTTACTCTTGCTCTTGCTCTTTATCTTGCTCTTGCTCTTGCTCTTGCTCTTGCTCTTTATCTTTATCTTTATCTTTATCTTGCTCTTGCTCTTGCTCTTGCTCTTAATGGATGGACGGGAGCAAGATAAAGAGCAAGATAAAGAGCAAGATAAAGAGCAAGATAAAGAGCAAGATAAAGAGCAAGATAAAGAGCAAGATAAAGAGCAAGATAAAGAGCAAGAGCAAGAGTAAGATAATGATTAGGATTAAGATATCAGAGGAAATTCCACAATAATAAGCAAACCGCCTAATGGGGAATGCTCTGCCCATATTGTCCCGTTATGACTTTCAACGATCTGTTTGCAGATACTCAGTCCCAGACCGCTGCCTCCCAGTTTCCGACTTCCGGATTTGTCCACCCGGTAAAGTCGGTCAAATATCCGTTTCAGCCCGTGATCCGGCACTCCGGGAGCGGAATCTTCAAAACAGAGGATCAGTCTGTTCTCCTTGCGGACGGCATCTATTTTCAGCACTCCGGGAGAATCCGTATATCGGAGGGTGTTCTCCAGAAGATTGGAGAATAACCGGCCCAGATGATCCCTGTCCGCTTCCATGATGATCGGCTCTTCGTATGCAATATCGGCCTGAAGCTTTATTTCATGGTCGGCAAGCATGGTTCGGAAAGTGTCAAGCGTATCTCCGAGGCATTGCAGGGGATTCAGGGAGGTCTTCATTATACGAAGATTCCGGGAATCGGCCTGGGAAAGCAGATGAAGATCGTCCACCAGTTTGCTGAGACGGATCACGTCCGAATGCAGGGAGACCATGGTCTCTTCGCTCAGTTCCCGAATGCCGTCCAGAACGGCCTCGATTCTGCCCCGCATGATGGTCAGAGGGGTTCTCAGCTCGTGTGAAATATCAGATATCCACTGCCGACGCATCTCCTCGTACTTTTTCAGGGTCTCTGCCATGCGATTGAAATCCTCAGCCAGTTTTCCGAGTTCGTCTTTGGCCCGAACCTCGATTTTTGTGTCAAACCTGAACGAAGTCAGGGCCTTTGTTCCTTTTGTCAACTGCCGGACCGGCCGGAGCAGTCGCCCGGATATGAAAAAAGACAAAAAAACGGACAGTGCCATGATTCCGCATCCGATAATGTAAAACGCGTTTATCTGACTTTTTATATATTCGAGAGCCAGGGGATGATACATATCCTTTGTGATGTCAAGACCCAAGCATCCGACCGTGTTTCCGTTCACCATTATTTCCCGAAATGTATGAGGCTCATGCCGGGATCTCCTGCCCGCGACATGTTCCTGTTTTGTATCAAAAAGGGAAAGACGCCGGCCGATCTGTAAGGGATCAAGCGGACGATCATGCCGCGGGGGACCGCGCTTGTCATCGCGTGGCGGCGGTCTGTCTCTGCCATCGCGTGGCGGCCTGCGTCTGTCATCGCGTGGCGGCGGTCTGTCTCTGTTATCGCGTGGCGGCGGCCTGCGCCCCTCATATCGGGGAGGCCGCGGCGGCCTGCGATTATGTCTGTCCGATGTATCAGCGCCTCTTTCACCAGAACCCGATTTCGGACGATCTTTCATCAAATTAAAGAATACAATATCATCCCAACAACGGGGATCACTCCTTAACGAATCCCATCCGTTATGTGTGACATACTCCTTTTTCAGAGCGGTGACAAGACTGTTGAGTCTGCTGAGTTCCACCCGGTTCACATAGTCCGCGAAGTTCCGATAAATAAAAAACTGCAAAGTTCCGATCAGCAGGACCATGATAAGCACTGAGTTTAATATAAATACCGTAAAAAATTTGTAATGAAGTTTCAAGTGTAAAGTCTTAGCTCCTCTGTTTTGTATTTCCCTGTCCGACCAGTTCGGATTCATATTCCTTTCCTGTTCCGGACCGGATTGATAATCGGGCCGAAACAGATTATCTTCATTCCTGAAAATCTATACCATTTATAAGCCATTTTCAACCCCTTTTTAAATCCCCACAATCTTCACATATTTTCCTCAAAATTTCCTCACATTCTGGTTGAGGGTTAAGGGGTTAAGGGTTAAGGGTTAAGGTTCCAAATGTTTTTTAAAAAAGGTTGCATGTAATGAAAAATGCTGATATACACTTTTACTGATTATAATGGATTTAGGGATCGAACATGAATGCACTTGCACTTAAACTTGCACCTGAATATTCATTTAAGAGCAGGTTCAAGTATAAATTCAAGTTCATGGGAACCCTGAATTCAGCACTTTTATAAGTGTAAACAGGTAACGGTAACAATTTTAATTATCAAAATTTGGCATCCTTCATTTGTCGGTTTACACTTTCGGGGTGAATTCTTTTTTTGTTCTCTGTGACCTTTGTGCGGCCCTGATCTTCGTTTCGTCCACTCGGCTCCCGCGGGATTGACAAATTCGGCGGCAACAGCCTGGATTGGTCAAGCCGGGCGGAATGGCCCAAACGAAGATAAAGGCCCCTTTGTGCCTTCGTGTGGGATATAAAATGCCGGCTGGAAAAAGTGTAAGCTACTTTCGGCTTTTATGAAGGATGCCCAAAATTTCATAGAAACAGATGTTTGGTTTTCAGGCTGCCTTAAAGGAAAATATATTATGTCAAAAAACAAGAACCACCGTTTCCAGGTCAATCTCCGAGGTATTATTGATCTGTTGGCAAATCATCTGTACAGCTCTCCGCGTGTTTATATCCGTGAACTTCTGCAAAACTGCGCGGATGCCATAACAGCCCGCAGAGCAGTTGAACCGGAACATGAGGGAGAAATCCGTGTTGAAATAACCCGGGATAACGATGCGGTTGGTTTATGTGTTGAAGATAACGGCATCGGACTGACAGAAGCGGATATCCACACCTTTCTCTCCACCATCGGCGCGAGCAGCAAATCCGACAATGTGAGCGAACAGCGTCAGACCTACATTGGCCAGTTCGGCATAGGGCTGCTCAGTTGTTTCATGGTAAGTGACGAGATTGTGGTTATTACGAGATCTGCAAATCCCGGGGGACCATCCATAGAATGGCGCGGCAAAGCAGACGGAACCTATTCCCTTGGAAGTCCGGGGCAGGATATTGGCATCGGTACACAGGTATGTTTACGCGCAAAATCCGAATATGAGGATCTGTTTTCACCCGATGGCCTGTTCCGGCTGATCAGTCTCTTTGGCGGACTGCTCCCTTTTCCGATTCATCTCCGATACAAATCCGATGAAGTCTGCGTGAATGACGCTTCCCCGCCCTGGCGCAGAGAATGGCAGACAAAGGCGGCAGAACAAAGGGCTTTGCTGGCCTATGGAAAAGAAGTATTGGGAGAGAATTTTTTTGACGCGATTCCTCTGGCCTCTGAAATCGGAAAAGTTCACGGAGCGGCTTATGTGCTGCCATACAAAAGCGCTGTGGGTGCCCGGCAGAAACATCGGGTCTATCTCAGAAATATGCTGGTTTCCGAAACCGTGGAGAATATTCTGCCGGACTGGGCCTTTTTTGTCCGATGCATTGTGAACACCGATGATCTCAATCCCACTGCCTCCAGAGAAGGCTTTTATGAAGATGAGAAGATTGATTTGGTACGGGAAATACTGGGACGGGAGATCCGGGAGTATCTGACCGATCTGGCCGATCATGAACCTCAGCGCTTACAAAATCTGATCAGACTCCATTTCCGATCTCTCAAGGCCCTTGCCTCGGAAAATCCCGAACTTCTCAGGGTTTTTGGCAAATGGCTTCCCTTTGAGACCTCTCTCGGGGAAATGACATTTGATGAGATCCGGAAGCACGGTGAACATATCCGTTATGTGCCCCAGATGGACCGGTTTCGTCAGGTCGCTCCCATAGCGGCCGCTCAGGGAATGGTGGTGGTTAACGGCGGATATGGGTATGACACCCAGATTCTTGAACTGCTTCCGGAAGTTTTTAAAAACATACAGGTGGAGCGTTTTGACGCGGACCATATCTATCATGAATTTGAAAACCTCTCTTTTGACGAACAGGACAGGGTTTTTCCTTTTCTCATGGAAGCGGACAGAGCACTCAGGGAGTTCGGGGTGCGTGTTGAACTGCGAAAATTCAATCCGGTTGAAATGCCGGCCCTTTATCTGCCGGATGTAACCCAGGAGTTTCTTCGCTCTGCCGAAAGAACCATTGAAGAAGCCAATGTGTTCTTTGGCTCAATCCTGCAAACCGCGACCTCAGAGATGCGCGTAAAAGAGACAAACACCGTGCTTTGCCTCAATTATCAGAACCGGCTTGTTCAGAAACTCTCGGAATCTCCGAGAGGTTCAAAAATCGGGGGAATTGTCCAACTGCTTTATGCCCAGGCCCTTCTACTATGACATTATCCCCTGAATTACAGGGAGATGAACATTCTTACAAAAGGGATGCTTGATATCCTTGAAGAGTGCCTGGGAGCAGGAGGTGCAAATGACCGCCATTAGTATTGAATCTGTCAGGAGGCGTATCCGTCAGATAGATTCCATGCCTCTTTTTTCACATGAGCGATACCATTTTGCCATTGAGACGGTCCGGCAGGCAGATGTGCTGAAGAATCCGGATTTGCAATTTGAAACTCGTTATGACTTATGTATGGCCGCTACAACTGTGGGGGAATATCAGGTTTCCCTGGATACGTTTACCTGGTGTATCACCCAATATGACAGATATCCCGACCGATTTTCTCTTCTCTGGTTGTTTCGGATGTACAAATGGATGATAGCAGATGCGATTGAATTTCCAAGCATCGGCAGAGAGCAGATACTCTCGCTTCTCGAAGATTTTGGAGAACGTCTCAGGGCTTCGGGAGGCAGTGAGCGAGCCTACTGGTTTTATCGGGACAGGGTAGCATATGATTTGAAGGACTTTCAATTTCTTAAAGAGAATCTTTTCCGATGGAGAGAACATCCTCGGGATCAGTTCTGTGATTGTCCGGCCTGTGAAGAAGATTTTCGTATCAGTTTTTTTTCTTTCTTAGGGGAATATGAGTCGGCCATCAAAGTCTCAGAAGGGATTATCCACCAGAAGATGAAATGTGCTTCTGTGCCGCACAGAACATTTGCCGAAATCCTTCACCCGCTCCTCGAACTAGGACTCACTGAAAAGGCCCATGAAGCCCATGTTAAAGGCTATCGGATGATTTATGACAAACCAGGGTTGGCTAGCTGCGTTTTTGATCATATTGAGTACCTCATACTTACAGGGGATCTCAAAAAAGCCGCATCCCTGTTTGAAAAGCACCTGGGAGACGCACTTGAGATGAGTGGCCCCGCAAGCTTTCACGTTCCTCTGATTACTTGGCTGCTGACCGAGCGCCTCTTATCCCAAGGAAAAAAGAGGATCAAACTCCGGCTTCCGAGCCGGCTTGATTTTTTTCAGCCCAGTGGTGTTTACGATATAAAACAATTGCGGACCCATTTTAAAACCATCACCAAAGATTTGGCCACCCGGTTCGATACCCGGAATGGCAATACGTTCCATGGGAATGAAATACAGAGGGTAATATGGGGCAAGGAATGAGTGGCATTTTAAAACGACAAGGGAAACTCCCGACAAATACGCCTGCCTATTTACAAGCCATGGGCAGGCAAATTGCCTATCGCGGGCCGGATGATACCCGGATCGTTCAAGAACCCGCCTTTGGCACGAAATATTTGGAAGAGGCGCTTGATTATGAGCTTGTTTGTTTTCGCCATGAGGACTATGTGGCAGAAGGAGGATTATGAATCGCATTTGTTCGGATGTTGAAGCACAATACCAGGAACTGGATGATCTGGTTTCCGGTTTGAACGACAAAAAGTGGTTTCTTGAAACACCGTTTTACCATTGGACCATCTTTGATGAGGTTGCCCATGTCGCCTTCTTTGACCATGAGGCACTGCTCGCCATCGAGGATAGAGACCGGTTCAGAGAACGAACCGGGGATGTGATGGAGATCATACGGACGAGCGACCATTGGCCGGCCCGTATCAATCCGCTGTTGGGCCCTGATGATCCGGGAGAGCTGATGTCGCTCTGGCGGGAAACTCGGACGCGGCTTTTGCAAAGGCTGAGGGAGATGGATGCCCGGGATCGATTACCGTGGTACGGGCCGGATATGAGCGCCCGCTCTTTTGCAAGCGCACGGCTGATGGAAACCTGGGCCCACGCTCAGGATGTCTTTGATACGCTTGGGATAAAAAGGAGGAACGGTGCCGGCCTCCGACATGTTGCCCATATCGGCGTGACCACTTTCAAGTGGAGCTTCATTGTGAGAGGGTTGGAATCCCCTGATATCACTCCCCGCGTCGAGCTGATCGGACCGGACGGTGATCGCTGGGAGTGGGGTGAGCCTGATGCCCCGGAGTGGGTGCGCGGGAGTGCCGAGGCGTTCTGCCTGATTGTCACTCAAAGGCGCAATGTAGCGGATACCGAGATGCAATGGCACGGAAAGACGGTTGGGAAATGGCTTTCCATAGCCCAGGCTTTCGCGGGGGTGGCTCAGGTGCCTCCGGCACCGGGCGTCCGTTCTTAACATTCTTTCCAGTTTATGAAATCCCCGCAAATCTTCACATATTTTCCTCAAACTTCCATCACATTTTCACATATTTTTTCTAACACAGAGAACACGGAGAGATCACAGAGACCGCGGAGACTCCGTGTTCTCTGTGGGATATCTGTGTCCTCTGTGATTAAAAAGGGCAAAAGAGTTACATTCTTTTCAATTTATGAAATCCTCGCGATCTTCACATATTTTCCTCAAACTTTCCTTACATTTTTGATGGTTAAGTGTTGATGGTTAAGTGTTAAGGGTTTAAGTGTTAAGGGTTAAGGGTTAAGGGTTAAGGGTTAAGGATTAAGGGTTAAGGGTGTTAAGGTTAAGGATTCCAAATGTCGGAAATCAGGAGGTTACTCTCTTTTCAATTTATGAAATTCCCGCAATCTTCGCGACTGCCCTCCCCGACAATTTTGTCGAACCAAAACAGAGATTGTCGAATTTCAGGAACCGTCTGATTGTATAACCGACTGTTTTTAAAGCAAATATGCTTTGGCATACTTGTTGCTACTAAAGATATGCAGAATATTAACCCTTTAACAACTATTTTAAGGAGGTATGAAGTGAACAGGAAATTATTCAGGGTGATACGGAAAGGAGTTTTTCAATTTGGCATGGTGTTTCTGATTCTGGCGGTTTTGCCGTCAGCCATCTGCGCCCAGGGCCAGTCTCCTGATGTCATCAAAAGCGTTTCACCTGTAGGCGCGAAGCAGGGCGCAGGAACCCAACCTTCATTGTGCATCAATGAAATCATGGCATCCAACAGCAGCACCCTCGCCGACCCGCAGGGTGATTATGATGACTGGATTGAGATTTACAACAGCGGCAGTGAGCCGGTCAGTCTTATGGGAATGTATCTGACGGATGACCTGGCCGAACCTGGCAAATGGGGATTTCCCGACATCACTCTGAATCCCGGTGAGTTCCTGCTTGTATGGGCTGATGAAGATATCGGGGATGAGGGCATACATGCGGATTTCAAACTGGGCGCATCCGGTGAGGCGGTCGGTCTGTTTGACAGCGATCAGACTGCCGTGGATACGCTGACTTTTGAAGCCCAGACCGAGGATGTCTCTTTTGGCAGATATCCGGATGGAAGTGACAATTGGAAATTTTTCAGTCTCCCCACACCCGGGCAGGCCAACAAAGATACGTTGCTGTCCGGAGATATTGACGGCAACGGGATCATGAACTTGGCAGATATCATCCTCTCGGTTCAGGTCTGCGCGGGGCTGCCAATCATCCTCAGAGGTGCAGACGTTACCGGGGACGGGAAAATCGGCTTGGAAGAAGCCATCTATATTATCCGAAAGCTTTCCGAGAGTGCCGGAGAACCGGACGAGGAGCGGTCTGAGGGATGGAGTGACGAAACTCACGGGGACAGCGCGGCACCGAATTACGACGCAGTCTTCTCAGGAGACACGGTCAGACAGATAGAACTCATTATTGATCCCGCAGACTGGCAGGCAATGATGGAGGATATGACAGACAAATACGGCGAATTCGGGGCAGGTGATACGAATCAGCCGTCTCCGGGAGCCACAGATGCGTGTATCGGGCTGAATGAGGGCGATCCCTGTGAGATGGAGTTTAAGGGACAATCCATAAGCGGATCATGTATGACAGAGATGGGACAGCTAGCATGTATGCCGGACAACGCGGGTGGTGAAGTTCCGGGCGAATCCGGGGAACCGGGTTCTGATGATAATCAGCCGCCTCCGGAAGCCACAGACGCGTGTATCGGGCTGAATGAGGGCGATCCGTGTGAGATGATGTTTAAGGGACAATCCACAAGCGGATCATGTGTGACAGAGATGGGAGAACTGGCATGTATGCCGGGCAACGCCGGCGGCGAAGTTCCGGGCGAATTCGTGGATCCGGCTTCTGATACGAATCAGCCGTCTCCGGAAGCCACAGACGCGTGTATCGGGCTGAATGAGGGCGATCCGTGTGAGATGATGTTTAAGGGACAATCCACAAGCGGATCATGTGTGACAGAGATGGGAGAGCTGGCATGTATGCCGGACAACGCCGGCGGCGAAGTTCCGGGCGAAAGACCCGATAACGAAATGACATTAACCACTCTCGATCCTATATGGAAACCCTGCACACTCAAATTTGAAGGCAAAGCATGGAATTATGTAGGTGTGCGGATCAAAGGGCATTCATCTCTCAGCGGGAGCTGGCGAAGCGGTGTGTGGAAGTTTCCTCTCCGTCTTGACTTTGATCAGTTTGAAGATGACTATCCGGAGATTGAAAATCAGCGATTCCATGGTTTCAAGAAACTGAGTTTGTCAAGCAATTACAAGGACGATTCGCTGATCAGAGAAAAAGTTGCCGCGGATATTTTCAGGGACGCTGGGGTTCCTGCGCCGAAAACCGCTTTTTACCGCGTATATGTCAATCACGGCAACGGATCCGAATATTTCGGACTCTATACAATGGTGGAAATTCCTGACGATCCCATGCTTGACGAATATTTTCAGAATTCTGACGGAAACCTTTATAAGCCCGAAGGTCAGGGAGCGACCTTTGCCACATTTGACGAAGCCTCTTTTGACAAGAAAACCAATGAGGATGAGGCAGACTGGAGCGATGTCAGGGCCCTTTTTGACACGCTGCAAAGCAGCGGGGAAAATGCCGCGTTATGGAGAAGTTCTCTGGAAAACGTGCTGAATGTTGACGGATTTCTGCGATGGCTTGCTGTCAACACGCTGATCCAGAACTGGGACACTTATGGCCTCATGAGTCATAACTATTATCTTTACACCCATCCCGAAGACGAGCGGATTCACTGGATTCCCTGGGATAACAACGAATCATTGAGCGAACAGGATCAGGGAGCGCACTTGCCGCTTTCCCTTTCTCTTGACGAGGTCGGCAGCGGGTGGCCGTTAATCCGCTATCTGGCGGATGATGCGGTCTATTGGCAGAAATATGTCTCTTTTGTGAAAGAAGCGACAGAGGGTGCATTCGACCCGGAAAAAATGAAGGCGGAATACAAGGCGGCGCATGACCTGATACGTCCTTATGTGGTGGGAGACGAAGGAGAAACCGAGGGGCATACTTTTCTGAGTACACCTGAGGATTTTGACACAGCACTTGAATACCTTAATACCCATGTGGAAAGCCGACAGACTGATGCATTGCAGTTTGTATCAGACAATCAATGATAGTGGGTGTGTCCATCATGTCATTCCTATCAAAACTGGGAGGCGGACATTTCTGACTTGGCGGCGGTGGATTCCGGGTCAGCACTGAAAAAATGTCCCATTTTTTCAGTGCTGCCCGGAATGACAGGTGGAGATGGGATCGAAAAGTTTCGTGATTCCCTCTCAGGATTCTCAAGCTTTTCGATCTGTGGATTCCGGGTCAACACTGAAAAAATGTCCCATTTTTTCAGTGTTGCCCGGAATGACAGGTGGAGATGGGATCGAAAAGTTTCGTGATTCCCTCTCAGGATTCTCAAGCTTTTCGATCTGTGGATTCCGGGTCAGCACTGAAAAAATGTCCCATTTTTTCAGTGCTGCCCGGAATGACAGGTGGAGATGGGATCGAAAAGTTTCGTGATTCCCTCTCAGGATTCTCAATCTGTGGATTCCGGGTCAGCACTGAAAAAATGTCCCATTTTTTCAGTGCTGCCCGGAATGACAGGTGGAGATGGGATCGAAAAGTTTCGTGATTCCCTCTCAGGATTCTGTGGATTCCGGGTCAACACTGAAAAAATGTCCCATTTTTTCAGTGTTGCCCGGAATGACAGGTGGAGATGGGATCGAAAAGTTTCGTGATTCCCTCTCAGGATTCTGTGGATTCCGGGTCAGCACTGAAAAAATGTCCCATTTTTTCAGTGTTGCCCGGAATGACAGGTGGAGATGGGATCGAAAAGTTTCGTGATTCCCTCTCAGGATTCTCAAGCGGTGGATTCCGGGTCAGCACTGAAAAAATGTCCCATTTTTTCAGTGCTGCCCGGAATGACAGGTGGAGATGGGATCGAAAAGTTTCGTGATTCCCTCTCAGGATTCTCAAGCGGTGGATTCCGGGTCAGCACTGAAAAAATGTCCCATTTTTTCAGTGCTGCCCGGAATGACAG
>JAUCGI010000122.1 GCA_030378035.1 Desulfobacterales bacterium HSG2 | reverse complement strand
ACCGTTCTCCCAACGCTCGAAAATCCAACCCATCACAGAATGCCTGTAAAAAATATCTGCCTACACCGGCTTGCTTCGCCAATTGAAGGAAACTCCTGACGGTGGACAGCCCGACATCCCGTGACCGTTCTCCCAACGCTCGAAAATCCAACCCCTCACAGAATGCCTGTAAATGATCACCGCTTACACCGGCTTGCCTCGTCAATCGAAGGAAATTCGTGACGGTGGACAGCCCGACATCCCGTGACCGTTCTCCCAACGCTCGAAAATCCAACCCCTCACAGAATGCCTGCAACGCTCGAAAATCCAACCCCTCACAGAATGCCTGTAAATGATCTCTGCTTACACCGGCTTGCTTCGCCAATCGAAGGAAAGAACTGACGATAGACAGCCCGGCATCCCGTGACCGTTCTCCCAACGCTCGAAAATCCAACTCTTCGCAGAATGCCTGTAAATGATCTATGCTTACACCGGCTTGCTTCGCCAATCGAAGGAAATTCATGACGGTGGCCAGCCCGACATCTCGTGACCGTTCTCCCAACGCTCGAAAATTCAACTCCTCACAGAATGCCTGTGAATGATCTATGCTTACACCGGCTTGCTTCGCCAATCGAAGGAAATTCATGACGGTGGCCAGCCCGACATCCCGTGACCGTTCTCCCAACTCTCGAAAATCCAACTCCCCACAGAATGCCTGTAAATGATCTATGCTTACACCGGCTTGCCTCGTCAATCTAAGGAAATTCGTGACTGTGGCCAGCCCGACATCCCGTGACCGTTCTCCCAACGCTCGAAAATCCAATTCCTCACAGAATGCCTGTAAACGATTACCGTTTACACCGGCTTGCCTCGCCAATCCAAGGAAATTCATGACGGTGGCCCGCCCGACATCCCGTGACCGTTCTCCCAACGCCCGAAAATTCAATATTGAAAAAAGATATTCTCTAATTTCGGGATTAATTTTTCCCAAAAAAAACAGGCATGACCTGATTGTTGGTAAATCGGCGTGCTCTGCAAACTTGACCCAGCCTTCATTACCAATCCTTTCCCATATTTCTTGCAGCAGAAAGTATGATTCCCCCTTATCCGTCTGCTCTTCCCGGAGCCAGACAGTATATAAGAAACGCAGAATGGATATCAGCAGGGTAAAATTTAAAGGATTATCAAAATTTTCTGTAACATATTTATATACCTGAAAAACGTCCTCTCTTTCCAGTAATTCCCATTGTAAATCCCTGCGTCCGTTATTATACAGTTGTTCGGAAACTTCAAAAAGATTAGAGGGAGCAGGATCACTGAGGAGATATTTTTCCAGGACATCAAGGGTGTAAGCATCTACGGAAGAAGGCAGTTTGCCCTTGTTATAAACCGCTTTAATCAAATAACCGGCCGGCGTGGAATGGAAATACTGGAGAAACTCGACAGGTTTCTCATTGGATTTCTTAACAAAACTCTCAATCCAAGCATCCTTCATCAGAGACTCAATTTCGTCTTTTTCGCATAAGCATCTCGCCTCTGCCGGAATTTCATATTGTGACAGGGCGGCAATAGCAAGAATTTTATTTTCGTGGAAAATATTTTTATGGAAATAACGGCGATAGACTTCTTTTAAGATTGCTTCTTCGCTAATATCGCTCAGTTGGCAAAACTTGTCTGATTCCTTAATCCAGGCATTGACAAGGAAATCAAGAAGGTGGAGGTCTCCCCTGCATAAGGATTTTACTTTATCCGGAGGCCCTGTGTCCTGATTTTCAAAGACTTCCCGATTGCTAATCCGCTCTACGATACGGATCATGGTTTCCCCGTCCACTTCAACACTCACGGTCATTGGTTCGAGGATTTCGAGAAAACTTTCGTCTGAAATTCCCGCTGTATCTGGATCAATTGCGCGTGAGATCATCAGTAGCCTTGATTTTTTGACTGCATACCAGCGTTCCAGAAATTGGTTTGCCTCATCAATGGCGACATGCCAGTCGTCAATAATATAGGTGACATTCGGCTCGTCAGCCTGCCTGATGGATTCCAACCATTTAAGGTGGGAGGCCTGTTGTTTGGCAGACAGATATAATACGAGATTGTCCGATCTCCCATAAATCAGTTCAAATCCCACTCCTCTCGCCAATGCGGTTTTTCCGCTCCCCGGCTTTCCTAAAATCAGGCAGCACCGTTTATTGTCCAAAAGTGCCTGAACCTCATCATGTAAAGCACTTCTTCGGTAATATATCCCTTGCGCTATGTCCGAACGATTTGGATGGCGGTTAGGATTTTCCAACAGTTCTTTCATATCAGCAAAGATATTATCTTGAAGTCTGTCCAGAATAGTCTGAATGCCCGTTGTAATGCCGTCCAATTTAAGGAAAATGCCATCTTTCCATGTTTCAAGCCCCGCAATCAGGCCCTCCAATTTGTCATCCGAAGCAATCCACAGTTCGCTCAGGGCCGCAATGCTTTGCAGGATAATCGTTCCGTCACCCGGAACCGCGTCATCTCGACCTCGAGGATGAATGGTCAGCATCTCTTTCAGAGTTTCCATCTGCCTCCGCAGTTCATTCATGTCATCCAGCATGACCGCGGCAAATACCCGCTCATTCCCTTTGAACATCTCCCGAAAATAGAAGACTGTTCTGCTCGGCAGATATGTCCGAAAAAGCTCCTGCAATGTCCGGGGCGCTTCAGCAATATGCGGTTCGATCAGTTCCCTGAAATTCCGGTCCGCTCCGGCTTTCATCTCCCGGATGCTCTCCGCATCCAAAGGCGTTTCGGGCAGAATCAGATTCCGAATCTTTCCGTCATTCAGGGCATTTTCCGACTTGCCGAACAGAATCCTTTCCCTGTTTTTCAGAAGCGAGTCTCGGCATTTGCGGGCAGCGTCGCTTATGTCTGTTTTGGCAGTGAGCAGTGAGCGGCTTTCCCGTTCTTCCTCCCAATCCCTGAAAACCGACTTCACAGCGGCTTCAAACGCGCTTTCCATGGCGTTTTTTATGTCGTGATTCTGCCCGATCATGCGCCGGGCAATCCGCTCTTTTTCTCTCTCATCAATTCTGCCGGTGAGAAGATTGATGACCAGACAGGTGAAAGAGGTGAACAGATACTCCGCAACAGAATTGGTGAATAATTTTAACCCGAATATTTCAATCGACATATAGTGTTCTCCTTTGATCGCCGGGAGATCAATCTCCCACATGAAAGCTCAAGTACGCTGAAACGCACTGTCGCGTAAGCGGTAATATTCCATTCAGAATAAGATAGTCCATCAGAAATCCACCAGTTTTTTCAGATTATTGTCCCATTCATCAAGAAATCCCCCGGGCCATTCATCGAGTCTGCCATCCGCATCAATAAAAGGCTGTGTGACTTCAGTCAGGTAATCCTGCATCATTTTTCCACTCAGATCAGGCATTCATTTCTCTCAAAGCCGTCTTTTTGGCTGCAAAAATGGCCTTTTAAGCCCGAAAACAGTCATTTTTCAGAGATATCATTTATATCAATGTATCAGCTTTGTCCGCCCAAGACTTTATATTCCCTGAACCCGGAAATCAAATCCTCAAATCGCTTTGGCTTATATTGCTTGAAACTTTCCTCATCTACAAACACATAATCATAATGAATATCAGATTGTGCATTGTTCATATCCGCACACCACTCACGCAACCGTTTCATCTTTAATGGCACATCAATATCTTCAAGCCCTTTGGTTTCAACAATAACGACTGAATCCGAAGACCGTTTGACGATAAAATCAGGGTAATAATTAGAAATATTGCCATCCGTTTTGACATAATCAATTTTAAAACGCACTGCCGGATAGTTTTTCGCGTAAGAGATGATGTCGTCACATTCCTCAAGAAAAGCGGCAAATTGCAGCTCCAGATGACTGTCTCCGATGATCTTGTTAAAAATACTTTTCTTCGGAACAATGTAATCCTGTTCCTTTACCACAAACGGCCGCGTTTTCCTGAGCGCAATGGTATCTTTTATTCTCGCCTCACCTTTATCCTGAACAGTTAAGGCGTTGATCTGCTTTTTGAAGGTATCCACCAGTGTTTTGCTCGCGGTAAGCTCTGACAAATTGCGCAGAGTGTTCAGACTCTCCAAGTCAACCACAGTTTCAAACAACTCATTCCGAATAAATGACTTTACCTTGCCATACAACACATCATAACCGCTGATTAAGCGTAAATCCTTCATGATGACTTGAGAAAAATAACCGACAACCGACCGATAATCTGTAACCAGACTGGAATCGAGCACCGTGGTATGGCTGATTTCGTCGGTGGTAATATCCTTGAAGACAATCTCCCGTTTCTCTTCTTCGCTGAATGTTTTGTATTTTATCTTTTTATGACCAAAACGCTTGGTGTCCAAATCTGACAAGTTTTTGTATTCCCGATAAATTCTCGCTGTCAGAACAGGGAGTTCAATATCAAGCTTCTCAATATCCTTGGTGGCATTCTTATCATCCACTTCAACAATAACAGGCGTTTTGGCACCGGTTCCCTCCCCCATAGCCTTACGCTCCAGTTTCACGCCCTCGGATTGAATGCTCTCCACAAAATCCATGAAAGCATCCGTACCCACCACGCTGACATACTCTTCCACCTCATAGCCGGGATACATTTTTCGCAAGCCACGTCCCAGCGTCTGCTCCGGCAAAATATTGCTTTTGGAAGAATAGGCGCGTAATCCGACAATCGTGGTGACATTTTTCACATCCCAGCCTTCTTTCAGCATCAGGACAGATACGATGGCCTTGTAGGGACTCTCCCAACTGTCAATCGTATTGGATTGTCTGCGAAGCCTCTCCAGTTCCTCTTTTTTCTTGCCACTGGCCGCCTCGGAAACCTCACCATTCTTTTTGGTATGAATCACCAGCACCGCATCTTTTAACTCAGGATAGGTGGTTTCCAGATATTCGGCCACATCATCACAATTTTTGGTGTCATCCGTCATGACAAACAAAATGGCTTTCTGGTCCAGTTTCTCATGCTCCCTGTACGCTTTACGCCACTCCTCAATCCCCAGTTCCAGATAATCCGCATACTTTTCGGTATAGCATGAGCTTTGCCGTTCAGACAACTTGGCACGGCTGGCAGGATCGGGCAGCACCGGATGCTTTACCACATTTTGCGAAATCGCCTCCACCAATGGGTAATCCGACACGGTCTGCACAAAAATAGCCCCCTTGTTGTGCCTGGGTGTGGCGGTTACATCGACCTGAAGGGCAAGAAAACGGTCTTTATGCTGTAACCGGTGATGAATATCCTCTATCGACTTGAACCAAGCCAAACGCCTGTCATGGATATGGTGTGCCTCATCATTGAGCACAATCAGTTCATCAATATCCCGGACAATATCACCCAGATCCATCTTGGAATCAGTGGTCTTTCCAACGGGACGCCTGCCCAGAAAGTAGTCCATCGTGTTTTCATCATCTGCGGACGGCTCAACATCATTGCCGGAATAAACCCGGTGAATATTGCTTAAAAAGATATTGCCTGTCTTACGGGTGACCCTGACCTCATCCTGAATGTGCAGCGTCAGTTGAAAATCATCACGCCAGTTGCAGCCTTCATAGCCGTTATCCGGCAGTACCGGGTCCTCAAAAAAGATGCGCAACCCGTCAAAATCAGAGCGAATACGATCCAGCACAATGATGTTCGGCGTAATCATCAGGAAATTGCGGGCAAGGTCGGAATCCGATTCGTAACATTTGTGAAAATAGCACCACGCCAGAATCAGGCTCATCACCTTGGTTTTGCCGGAACCGGTCGCCATTTTGATCACAAACCGAGGCCACGACTCATCAAACATATTGGCGGAAACCGCGCCTGATGAATCAAAACGAATCAGATCATACTTGTCTTTCACATGAACGACATCATACAGATAAACCACTGTTTCAACGGCTTCCCGCTGGGCAAAGTAGTACCGGAATGACACCATGGATCCGTCGGCCTTGGGCATCAGATGCTCATGATTAAACCACCAGTTCAGAAGACGGATACTGGTCTCCGTGGCCCCTTCATAGCCATTTTCCCGCCACGCTCTGACTTTCCGGCGCAGTTCATGCACCAGCGGCGGCAGTAATTTCTCATAAGAGGATTCACGCAAGGCTTCGTCAGCCGGGAACCAGCGCAGATCCGGCTCAAGGATAGCGTATGGAGAATCAGGGAAATCGGGATGTAATGCCATTATTTACGCCCTCCCAATTTTTTTATACTGTGATCGGCGACAAGAAGTTCCATCTGATGGATGGCAATGGCGTTCAGTTTTCTCAGGCGATCTCCCTGCTTCATCCCCTCATTGATAAAAAGGGCATTGAGGTTTTCCAGATTGGAAAGGCATACCAGTTGTGAAATATTGGCATAATCGCGAATATTTCCCTTTTGCCCGGGGTTTTCCTCACGCCATTGTTTTGCGGTTTTGCCAAACAGGGCGACATTCAGCACATCCGCTTCCGAGGCATACACAAAATTAGTCTGACTCTTTGACAGTTCAGGCGGTATCAGATTTTTTCTGATGGCATCGCTATGAATGCGATAGTTGATTTTTACCAGATTGCGTTTGATATCCCAGCCCAGTTGTTTCTGCTCTTCCTCTTTTAAACGCTGAAATTCTTTGATAAGATAGAGCTTGAATTCCACTGAAACCCAGGAGGCAAATTCAAAAGCGATATCCTTATGAGCGTAGGTTCCACCATATCTGCCCGGTTTTGAAATAATACCGATGGCATTCGTTTTTTGAACCCATTGTTTTACGGTAAGCACAAAACCATTTGAACCGCTTTGATTTTTAATGTTACTGAATTCAGTAACATTAAAATCAGGATTATGAATTTTTTTCCAAAAACCCATGAATTCCACTGTAAATCGGGTGCTAAGCCAATGAGAAATAATTAATCCCGTTGTTTCCGCATTTTTATATTTTGCAATATCGGTAATGCAGATATAATCTTCTTTGTTTTTGGTGTAGATGGTGATTTCCTTCTCCAGCACTTTAATTTTTGCCATTATTTACCCCCTCCAATCGTCACCTCAATGATTTTCATTGTATCGTTGCCGAAAATATCCACCACTTTGACGGCAATTTTGCGCCGTCCGGGAGCACACTCCGTCAGGGCGCTTTTCAGCTCCAGCGAGCGGTCTTTTTTGGTGCGGAACGACTGCCATTCGTTTTCAAACACATAATCCCCGGTCCAGACCTCCTCAGTTTCACCGCTTTCCGGATTTTGTATCCGCAGAATTTCCCGCTTTGACTCAAAATTAAAATCCACGGACCAGTAATCAATCCAGTCCGTCCATTTTTTGGTCAGCACTTCACGTTTGATGATGCCGTTTTTATCCTTGGCGATTTTGACCACCTGCCCCTTATCCACAATCACTTTCGATTTTTTCTTTTTCAGGCTGGCATCGGCATCCGCGGCATCCTGTGAATAGAAGACCGAGAAATCGGTCAGTTCAATGGCTATGCGGTTTTTCTTCTTACCTTTGCCAAAGTGCGGCTTCACTTCGATAAACGACACATCATGAAACACCACCTGATCTTTCTCCACTGCCCGCTTGTCAAAGACCTCCGCCGGGATATATTTCATGGCAAGGTCAATGCCTTTGCTTTTGGCTTCTTCCTGGATATTGGGGAAAAGCCCCATCTCAAACTCAAACCCGAGAATATCAACCCTGGTGATGTGCTTCTGGCGGCACTCCAGAATGATCTCTTCCGCAAACAGGCGGGTCACAGGCAGATTAATCGGCCCCACTGCCACCAGCCGTCCCGCTTTTTTGCCCTGAAAGCTCTTGAACTGAGTGACCGCTTCGGCATGATAGGCATGGAGAATGAGTTCTAAAAAGGCATTTTCCCTGGCTTGCAGTTGTTTTTCTTTTTCTTCTTCGCGGAGGTCGGGGTTGATGCCGATGTAGTGCTGGCGTTCGTATTTGCCCAGATTGAGAATTTCAAAGGCTCGCCAGCTTTTGTTTTCAGCTTTTAACTCGCGTTGCACACCGATCATGCGCTTGCGGGTGGTGTGGATGGCGAATTTGCCGAGGTCGGAGGCGATCCATTTTCGGTTTAGTTTTTCGGCTACGGCGGGGGTTGTTCCTGAGCCGCAGAAAAAGTCGGCTACGATGTCGCCTTCATTGGAGGAGGCTTTGATGATGGCCTTAATCAAAGCCTCTGGTTTCTGAGTGGCATAACCTGTTCTTTCAACTGCCATAGAATTGACCTCTGGAATATGAACCCACATATCACCTAACGACTCCCCTTTCTCTTCATCAAGAAAACGTTTTAATCGTTTCTTACCAGTACTCGTAATATAGATTTTTCCCTGTTTCTCGAAATTACTGATAGATTTTTCTGAATAATCACCCAAATCACAATCTCTGAAAAGTCGACCATTCGTATCAGGTCGAAATTTACTTTTAATGAAAGCTGGATCATACTTTTTGTGGGCACCATTCCATATATATTTATCAGATTTTGAATAAAATAGCAGGCTATCCGAGTTTCGAGCATATTGTCTGCTTGTTGCTTTTGCTCCACGAACTGGTTGCCGTTTCCAACGTAGTTCATTCTTAAAACGGCTTGGTCCAAATATTTCGTCCATCACAAGACGAATATAACTATTCATCCTCCAATCACAATGCACATAAATACTCCCATCCTCCGCCAGCAAATCCCGCATCAGCACCAGCCGCTCATAAATCATGCTGATAAACGAATCCGCCCCTTTGCCCCAGGTATCCCGATAAGCGATCTCTTCCAGCACATTGGGTTTTTTGGTCAGGGTCTCGCCGCCGATCTCAATATCCATGGAAAAATCCGCTCCCACGTCAAAGGGCGGATCAATATAGATCAGTTTAATACCGCCCTGGGCCTCAATCTCCTCACGCAGGGGACCGTTTTTCAGGCTGGATAAGATCAGTTTGTTATCGCCCCAGATCAGCTTATTATTCCACCCCTTGATCTGCCTGCCGGTCTGCATGTCAAATAATTCCAACTGCATCCCCCGCTGTTCTTCCGAGCGAGGCTCATCCACCTGCTCAATCACCTGAAATGGCAGCACCACATTACACACCTCACCGCTTTTGCCATTCCACACCAGCTCAACCTCCTTCTTTTCCTCAAACAACAAAAAGCGATACTTTTCCGGAAGTGGCTTCCCCGCCTCAAGATGTCTGGTGATGTCTCTTATCTCATTATCGGTCAGCTTCATTTTGCTCCTTTTTCGACTTGAGCAATTTATTCATTTTAGTATTACTTCTCATCCCTGTGCTGACAGAGCGTCACTACCCTGGATAACACATCCATTTTTTTTGTCTTACTCATATCGTCACCTCAATAATCTTCATTGTATCATTGCCGAAAATATCCACCACTTTGACAGCAATTTTGCGCCGTCCGGGAGCACACTCCGTCAGGGCGCTTTTCAGCTCCAGCGAGCGGTCTTTTTTGGTGCGGAACGATTGCCATTCGTTTTCAAACACATAATCCCCGGTCCAGACCTCCTCAGTTTCACCGCTTTCCGGATTTTGTATCCGCAGAATTTCCCGCTTTGACTCAAAATTAAAATCCACGGACCAGTAATCAATCCAGTCCGTCCATTTTTGGGTCAGCACCTCGCGTTTGATGATGCCATTTTTATCCTTGGCGATTTTGACCACCTGTCCCTTATCCACAATCACTTTCGATTTTTTCTTTTTCAGGCTGGCATCAGCATCTGCCGCATCCTGTGAATAAAAGACCGAGAAATCGGTCAGTTCAATGGCAATGCGGTTTTTCTTCTTACCTTTGCCAAAGTGCGGCTTCGCTTCGATAAACGACACATCATGAAATACCACATGATCTTTCTCCACTGCCCGCTTGTCAAAGACTTCCGCGGGGATATATTTCATGGCAAGGTCAATGCCCTTGCTTTTTGCCTCCTCCTGAATATTGGGAAAAAGTCCCATCTCAAATTCAAACCCCAGAATATCAACCCTGGTGATGTGCTTCTGGCGACACTCCAGAATGATCTCTTCCACAAACAGACGGGTCACGGGCAGATTGATCGGCCCCACTGCCACCAGCCGTCCCGCTTTTTTGCCCTGAAAGCCCTTGAACTGAGTGACCGCTTCGGCATGATAGGCATGGAGAATGAGATCTAAAAAGGCATTTTCCCTGGCTTGCAGTTGTTTTTCTTTTTCTTCTTCGCGGAGGTCGGGGTTGATGCCGATGTAGTGCTGGCGTTCGTATTTGCCCAGATTGAGAATTTCAAAGGCTCGCCAGCTTTTGTTTTCAGCTTTTAACTCGCGTTGCACACCGATCATGCGCTTGCGGGTGGTATGGATGGCGAATTTGCCGAGGTCGGAGGCGATCCATTTTCGGTTTAGTTTTTCGGCTACGGCGGCGGTTGTGCCGGAGCCGCAGAAGAAATCGGCTACAATGTCGCCTTCGTTGGAGGAGGCTTTGATGATGCGTTCTAAAAGAGCTTCGGGTTTTTGAGTGGGATAACCTGCAATTTCGCTAAACCATGACCTGACTGGATTAATATCTGTCCAGATAGTCTGTAATGCTGTGCCAGGCATTTCATCAAGATATTGTTTCAGGCGAGGAACACCGTTTATAGTCCAAAATATTTTTCCCCGAGATTCCAAATCGTCAAGAGTTTTCTTCGCATAAGCCCATGGTCGTTTGACACCTTTCCATTCATACACGGGATTTGCCCTACCCGTGAGATCGGTAGATTTAAATCGACGACCATCTTCTTCCTTATATCTGTAGTATTGTTCTACATAATTCTCGTCGTATTCACCATATTGTAGATTCCATAGAAATTTTTCTGATTTTGTATAAAAATAAATGACCTGATTGGTGACATCATATTTTTTTACAGTATTTGAATGTGCAGATGAACACTTCCAAGATATTTCGTTTACAAAATTGTCACTGCCAAACACCTCATCCAAAACCAACCGAATATAACTATTCACCCGCCAATCACAATGCACATAAATACTGCCATCCTCCGCCAGCAAATCCCGCATCAGCACCAGCCGCTCATAAATCATGCTGATAAACGAATCCGCCCCTTTGCCCCAGGTATCCCGATAAGCGATCTCTTCCAGCACATTGGGTTTTTTGGTCAGGGTCTCGCCGCCGATCTCAATATCCATGGAAAAATCCGCGCCCACGTCAAAGGGCGGATCGATGTAGATCAGTTTAATACCGCCCTGGGCCTCAATCTCCTCACGCAGGGGACCGTTTTTCAGGCTGGATAAGATCAGTTTGTTATCGCCCCAGATCAGCTTATTGTTCCACCCCTTGATCTGCCTGCCGGTCTGCATGTCAAATAATTCCAACTGCATCCCCCGCTGTTCTTCCGAGCGAGGCTCATCCACCTGCTCAATCACCTGAAATGGCAGCACCACATTACACACCTCACCGCTTTTGCCATTCCACACCAGCTCAACCTCCTTCTTTTCCTCAAACAACAAGAAGCGATACTTTTCCGGAAGTGGCTTCCCCGCCTCAAGATGTCTGGTGATGTCTCTTATCTCATTATCGGTCAGCTTCATTTTGCTCCTTTTTCGGCCTGAGCAATTTATTCATTTTCGTATTAAGTACCTGGCCATAAGTTTTTTGGCATTTTATATCTCACACAAAGGCACAAAGGTGAGAACAAAAGAATTTATGGCCGGGTACTTACTTATACTTAAAGCCGTCTTTTTGGCCACAGAAAGGGCCTTTTAAGCCAGAAAACAGCCATTTTTCAGAGATATTTTCTTTATATATCAGTGTATTAGCTTGGTCCGACCCTAACATCGACCCAATTCCAGGTGCAACTGATCATTGTTTTCCCAGTGCAGGGAGACAGAAAGCACCTCATTTTCAGCATCAGCGGAGAGAGCGTCTCTGCCGTTTCCGACACTGATGAGGCGGCCGTTGAGCAGAAGCCCGTCTTTTGTCAGGGTGTTCTGCTCAAAAGACTGCCGTATCAGCAATAAAATCTGGATAAGAGACGATTTGCCCATGTTGTTGATCCCGGCAACAACTGTCAGATTGCTCAGAATCAGTTCCATGTCTTTTAACACCTTGAAGTTTCTGACGGTAATTAATTCCAGCATCTCAACAACTCCTTTATGGCATTTTTGTCAGACTGCCTGTTTCATACCCGGAAAGGTATGTTTAAGCCTCAGAAATGCTTTTACTCCCGCACCTGACTGGCAGAGCGGGGCGGGATTAATCCATTATTGACTCCATGATAAAACCGTCTGTCTCGGCATCCAATACCGTATATGTGAGATATGCTTCCAGGCGACCTTCGGGTGTACTGGTATCATCGGTTGAAAGTGTCACTTCATAAAGGTGGTCATATCCCCTGGAAAAAACTTTTTCACATTCTTCGGGTATTCCCGCATAGCCTTCCAATATCTCCTCTTTTGTTTTCTTTTCAGCACTGTCGAAGATCAGGTCCATGATGCTGTCCGTAATGACGGACAGAGGAGTATATCTCTGAACACGGAATGCCTGACGCAGTTTCTCTTTTGTCAGTTCTTCTTTGCAGCCGATAATAAAATTTGTGCTGGATGAATTTGTTACAAAATCAAACCGGACTTTCATTGTAAACCTCCTACAGTTTATCAGATATTTGTTTTCTTTAATATTTCCCTTGGTAATTCGTCTTGAAAATAAATTGTTGTGATGTCATCTGTCATTGATTCTTCACCCCCTCCAATCTGAGAGTCAGGTCCCACCGATCGTGAATAATCTGAGGAGAATGTGTGGCAACAAGAACGTCAAACGGAGATATTTCTGTTATCCTCTGCAAATCCTGTAAGAACTGGTGCTGCCAGCCCACATGCAAAGATATCTCGGGTTCATCAATGAGAATGAGAGAATCCGGTTGCACTTTGAAAAGCAGTTCATAGAGCAAAATAATCTCATGCTGCTCGCCTGACGACAAATCGGCAGGTGACAGGAGCCGATCATCAGAAGTTTTGAATACCAGACCTTCTTCTTTGCTTACACTGAGCGTTTTGTGAAGAAACCGTTTGCGATTGTTGATAATCTCCTGCAACAACTCTATTTTTTCCAGGATACTGTCAAACACTTCCAGCTTGCCTTTGGCGTCATTTATGTAGATAGACAGCACATTCAAAAGACCGTCCGCAGCCTGTTCCGGTATCTGCACCGGCAATTGGACATTTTCCTCATCTCTTTGTAACAATCCCGCGGACATGAGACGCGAGCATTTGTTCTCAAGCCTGCTCAGCTCTTTGCGCAATTCTTCTTCTGTAACATCCGTTTGCACCCCCTGGATAATTCGGTCAGCCGAACGCTTCGGAAATGATCTGGCCAAAGATAAGGCTTGCCCGGCAGACCGGGCCAGTACCTGCTCTATCGTTCTGGCCAGTTCCCGGGAATACTCGGCAACTATCGACGTTGTATCATAACGCTCAGAGCGATCCCGTACCTTTACAGTCTGCGGATGGGTAAGCAATAAGCGGTTGGTTCGCATGAACCGGGTATGGAAAAATTTCTGAATATCCTCCAGCCATTGGGGAGGGGCAAAAGACTCCGCAGAAGGAAGATAATTTCCATACTGCTCAATAACATCCTCGACAGAAAGTACCTCTCCTGTTCTGCTCCGCCATTCCGTTAGACCTATTCGTATAAGTTCCGGTCTGACACTGCCGTCAGTTGCTTTTTTAAATTCTTCAACTTCAGCCAATTTTTTAATAAATTCTGCCGGGGTTCCCTGATTAAGGGCATGACGCATTTCATGAGGAGTCAGAACCAAACCGCCGGTATTCACTTACATAAAAATTTATTTTTGCACCGCTTATTTTGCGCTTATTCTCTCTGGATAAATCATTGTAAGTTTTGCCCTCGAAATCTGACAAAAATTCCAGTCCGGTCAGAGGAAGCTTTTTTTCCACTATAAAATCTCTGAATGTACATAACCTTTGCAATCCATCGACAACTAACCATTTGTCTGTTTTGTCATCCGTACTGAAATAAAATGAGGGTAACGGAAGTCCGAGCAGCAAGGATTCAATCAGTTGGCTTTTCTGAGTTTCATTCCATAAATCGGCTACCCACCTAACCCGGGACAAACTTAACATATCAACAGGTTACAGAACGATTTCTCGGCAGAGGCAAATCTTCCATCCTTTCCACAATCCATTCGAAAAGGTCGGGAAATTTTTCTCCGAACAG
>JAUCGI010000222.1 GCA_030378035.1 Desulfobacterales bacterium HSG2 | reverse complement strand
AACAGGTCTGCAACCTGCTGAAAGCACCTGCCCATAAGTTTTTCGGCATTTTATACCCCACACAAAGGCCACAGAGGCACAAAGGTGAGCACAACAAATTTTGCGGCCGGCACCCAACTCCGATCGGGAAAAAGTGCAAACTGCCTTCGGCTTCTGAAGGATGCCCATAGATTTTTCTGTGATCACCTCTGTGTCTTTGCGGCATAAAATGGCATCCTTCATTTGTCGGTTTACCATAAGTGTAAACTTCCAAATCTCTTTATTTTGCTCTTTATTAGGATAAAGATAAAGATAAAGAGCAAGAGCAAGATTAAGATTAAGATTAAGCCCTAAGTTTACACTTATGGTCGGTTTACACTTTCGGGTGTCAGGGTGAACTCTTTTTTGTTCCCCTGCCTTTGTGTGGGATATGAAATGCCGGCCGGCTCCGATTGGAAAAAAGTGCAAACTACTTTCGGCTGGTCTTGATCTTCGTTTCGGCCAGCCGCAACACTCTGCTCCCGCCGGATTGGCAAATCCGTCGGCGGGCTTGGATTTGCCAATCCAAGCCGAGCGAAGCGGCCCAATCCAAGCCGAGCGAAGCGGCCCAAACGAAGATCATGGCCCTTTCGGCTTTTATGTAAGGATGCCCATAAAATTCTGGAAAATTTTTGGCCGGGCACTTATTTGCAATCTCAGCCTGTTGAAAATCAGTTCAGCCGACAGCGGTGAATTAAAAGTTTTCGGTTAAGAGCAACACGCCCATGTCATTTCAGTTCCGATCTGGAATCCGCTGACAGGGATACCTGAAATTTTATGCCGGGTACTTACACCCCATAAAAAAAGTTCAACCTGTGCAGTTAGCCTCAGATTCCGCGTCCGAGCTTTCATATTCAGGGTTCCGACAGGGATTCCCTGAAAAATCTGCTCACAGCACAGGGCGCGTTTACAAATTGGGGACACGCAGATTTTTTTTATTGTCAGCCCTGATCAAGGGGAATTTGAACATCCTCCCCAAGTCGTGAATACACCCACAGCACAGGTCGAAAAAATTTTTAATCTTAATCGGATGGACGCGGGCAAGATTAAGATGCCTGAAACTCCATATTTTTTGATTTCTGTTTTTTTGCTTGCCAAAAAATATTTTTTCAGCTATAACCGGATAATTCAATATCAGTGGCTAATAAAATAACCATCTGAAGTAACTATATGTCTATCCGGATGGAAAGAAAGGGGCGAGGAAATTTGAAGGCTATTCAAGTTAAGGTACTTGATAATGACCTTGAAAAGGCTATGCGCATTTTAAAAAAAAAAATTCAGAACGACGGCCTTTTTAAGCGATTAAAATTGAAGAAAAGCTATGAAAAACCGAGCGAATACAGACGCCGTAAGCAACGTGAAGCTTTAAGGCGTCAGAGAATTGCTGCTTCAAGAAACAGATACAGGTAAGGCCGAACTTACTGAAAATTCTTTCACCCGGTAGGGTGTTCTGCCGGGTTCCTTAGTAAATATGACGATAAAAAATTCTTATAACGCCTGTCTTGAAACTATGTATGGGCTGAGAAGGTTCGGGATCATCCTGGGCCTTTCAACAATCAGAAAAATTCTTGAAGGTATGGGAAATCCCCAGGATTACTTTCAGTGCATTCATGTAGCCGGAACAAACGGGAAGGGGTCCATAGCGTCCGCTCTGTCTTCGATTCTGCATTCAGCCGGATACAAGGTCGGACTTTACACATCTCCGCATCTTGTCAGGTTCAACGAAAGGATATGTGTGAACAACCGTCCGGTTTCCGATAAGGATATTGTGGAATCTTACAAGGCTGTGAAAAGCGTTCGTTACGGCGACCGCGAACCGACCTTTTTTGAATTTGCAACAGCAATGGCGTTTTATGAATTCGGGAAGCAGGACGTCGATTGGGCGGTTATTGAAACAGGTATGGGGGGGCGTATGGATGCGACCAATATTATCAATCCTGCGCTTTCCATCATATCCAACATATCCTTTGAACATCAGACGTATCTGGGGGATACGCTTGTTCAGATCGCCGGGGAAAAAGGGGGGATCATAAAAGACGGCGTCCCTGTCGTAACCGGTGTGAAACAGAAAAGTGTGATTTCGGCGATCAGAAAAATTGCAGAGAAAAAATCAGCCCCGTTTTACCGCTTGGGAGAGAGATTTCGGATAAGAAGGGGCAAAAACGGGACATTCACTTATTACGGCATTGAAGACACATGGCGCAAGATGCGAACAGGATTGATCGGCGGCCATCAGCTGGAAAACGCGGCGATTGTCCTTGCCGCGTGTGAAATACTGAACAAAAACGAAATCGATCTTCCCTTGGAGCATGTCAGGGACGGTCTTAAAGAAAACCGCTGGCCGGGGAGGCTGGAAGTGGCGTCTCAGTCACCTTTCGTCCTTCTTGACGGCGCGCACAATCTGGCCGCCGCCCGAAATCTGGCAGAATTCTTATCAAACGATCTCTCTGACCGAAAGATAACGCTTGTTCTGGGGATACTGGATGACAAGCCTTATGTTGAAATGCTTCAATACCTTCTTCCGGTTTGCAGCAGGCTGATTATCACCTCTCCCAAGATCGGGCGAGCCCTTCCTGTGGAAGAGCTTTATGTCGTGGCAAAAGATATCATCCAGGACATAAAAATTATTCCTGATGTCGGAAATGCTGTGAAAGATGTCATTGAAACGGCGTCACCTGGGGATTCTGTGTGTATTGCAGGTTCTCTTTATGTGGTGGGGGAAGCAAAAGAGCAACTTGAAAAAATGGACTTGACTTAGTATTTGTTTTTTAGTATGGATGTATTTGTGTCTGGCTTCGGGATGAAAATTCCTGTCTGACAACTGTCGGATATGTCAGTCATCAAAGATCAGAAACACGCGCCCGTAGCTCAGTGGATAGAGCGTCAGCCTCCGGAGCTGAAAGCCGCTGGTTCGAACCCAGCCGGGCGTACCATCTTCTAATGTCAATACCATAGGATAAGGATTTTAGGCATCCTTCCTTTGTCAGTTTACACTTTGCCGCAGGACAATTTTGCAAACTGTTCCGAATGGCTGCAAAGTCGTTCTGCAAGTCGGAAAAAGTGCAAACTACTTTTGGCTTCCATGAAGGATGCCGGATTTTATTCGCAGATCAGAGGAAGAAAGTTGCCGAAACTTCAATACCTCGGTGTGCATCTTGCTCTTAATCTTGCTCTTGCTCTTGCTCTTTATCAGGATAAAGATAAAGATAAAGAGCAAGATTAAGAGATTTGGAAATCTTTAAGTACCTGGCCAAAAGTTTTCCAGTATTTTCTATTATAAGAGGATACCCGAAAATTTATGGCCAGGTACTTAAGTTTACACTTATGCTCGGTGTGAAATCGTTTTTAACTTTCAGGCTTACGGCCGGATGTGCATGTTTGTATGGACAAAAAATTCCGAACTTTTAGCAGATATCCTCTCAAAACAGGCTTTTCCATCAAAGCAAGCTCTGATCCCCTTTAAAAAAACCCTGACTTCTGCATAGAAACAAAAAATATCAGGGCTGATGCGGAGATGCTTTCGGACTTAAAGATAACGCGGGTTAAAGAGTAGGATTGCGGATATGAGATTAAAAGATATCGAAAGGGATGATGAATATCTGGAAATGCTGGTTGTCTGGGGAATTGATCCCATGAAGGAACTGGTCGAGATTATGGCCGAAGAGATAGAGGAACTGGACACGGAATCCCTGTCGACCAAAAGACTGACCTTTATTCATTATGAACTCCTTCACAAATTAGAGGATATGGAAGAGGCAATTAACCGGTTTGATAGTAAGCCGAAAAAGAAAAAAGGGAAAAAAGTTATGGCAAAAATTGCCAAGGAATCTGTCTTTGAGGATTTGAAAGCTCTGAAGAACGCAGATTTTGAAGGCTTTAAAAAAGGGGCAATTCCGATCTTAAAAGATATTTTTGAAACCCTGTTTGAGCATGATGAGCAGATCCAGGCGATGAAAAAAGAGAAGGGGTCAAAGAAGAGTTGAGAGGCAGGCCGGAAGCCCCTGACACCTATCACTCGGAAGTGTGAACGGATAAATGAAAGATGCCGGAATTCTTTACGAAATAACCAGAAAATGGTAATCTGAATAGAAATTGACATATAACCCGGTTCAGACTGGGCATTCTCCATTTGTCAGTTGACATTTTTGAAAGAACAGCGGGACGCGGATAAACGCGGATGAGTTCCTCAAAAAAGCATCCTTCATTTGTCAGTTGACACTTTTGAAAGAACAACGGGACGCAGATAAACGCGGATGAGTTTGTTCCTCAAAAAAAAATGTATTGCTATTTTTGAAGTAATATGCCTCAAATTGTATTGACAACTATTATTAATAAGCCAGCATTCTGCAATACGGAATGAACCGACCCGCTATCCGATCCGCGATGAGCTTTTCGGATTGCTCTGAAAATCATTCAGTCGTAAGTAGGTGGCCAAAAGTTTTCCGGGCTTTCCCGTCACGACATGTCATTCCGGCCCGGAATTCGCTGATACGGATGCCTGAAAATTTATGGCCAAGTATTAAATGCCAGCAATTCTAATTTTGGCCGCAAATGGATTTTAATGAAGCCGCAGTGTGTTGAAACTGCGCTTGTCCAAACCATCTTTGCACGGATATTTGCATTGATTTTTGGCATCCTTCATTTGTCAGTTGACACTTTTTAAAGAACAGCGGGACGCAGATTAACATGACGACTGAGGGGACCTGAAAGGTCCTGAAACCGCGAATGACACGAATGAACGCGAATCACACGGTTCTGTGTCCGTTCGTGTTCATTCGCGTTCATTCGCGGTTTGAAGCCTCCCGAAAAGCGTTATAATCAGACGCAGATTAACGCGGATGAGTTCGTTCCTCAGAAAAAGTGTGAAGTGTTTTTGAACTAATATGAAAGATGCCTGATTTTTTCCAAAATTAGAATTGCTGATTAAATGCCTTAAAGCTCTGAGTGGGCAATTCTCTGCCGACAGTTCCACAAGATTTCATATACTGCGGGATTGTGAGCAAAACCATGCACCTTGTCAAAGAACTGGCATCATAACAATTGTCGGTTTTTTGTCAAATTTTTTTTAAGATTGTTTTATCAATGCTTCGGACAATTTTTTATGGTGTCGGAAAGGAACTGCTGACACGCCCTGCAAAACGGGCATCCCGATTTCGGGAAGTCCGCGCTGCCCCGTTCCCGGAACAGCGGTCTGAAGGGCTTTTCACAAAAACGGTCCGATCTATTGTTTTATGACAAATCAACAAAATTTGGGACTATTTAATAAAAGAGATGGATATCAGAACAATACTCCACGCGTTAAACACTTTTCCCAAGTCATTTTTTGTCTGGGGCATACTCGATTTGCAGCCTCAGCGACCGGTGGAAATGGATGAAAAGCTGAAGAGAGAGTTTCCGTATCTTCACCGATTCGAATTCTTGAATAAGAATAATTTCAATCAGTATTGCAAACGGTCTCTGAAGCGAATTGTCGTCAAAGGATATACATACTGGGAGTACAAATCGTTTCAGAAGGAAATGCCGACATGGCAGTTGGCTGACGACTCGATTCAGCCCATAGCGGGATTTCTGCTGACCCGTTGCATCGATATAGGCGTCGATTGTGAATCTTTTCTGGCAAGCCGGAAAAACAGCAGTGAAAAGCACAATCTCAACAGAATTCAGGTGCTGCTGGATCTTTATGAAAACGGCGCGCAGGAACTTTCTGATCTGAGCAATAACAGCACGGTGTGGGACAGTAACGGAAAATGCCGGCATGTGGCAAAATTGGCTGAAGCCGGGCTGATCAGGCATACCGCGTTTTCCTCAGTAGAAAATCATATCGGGTATCGATGGATTCCGGGGAAAAAACCGAGCGATGTTTCTTACGATTATCCGGTGGGGGGCAAGGATAAATATCGGATTGCCATAAAGAAGATTGTGAAGATATTATCCAAGTCGAATCGTACCATAGGGCCGTCCGAACTGGCCAGTCTCGCCGGATATGCAAGTGAAAGTTACACCAAAAATGCGGTCAGACAATTGCACAGACAGGGCTTTGTGAGCAGATTAAGCAAAGGAAACCACTCGATTTGCAAACTTACAAAAGAGGGTGAACGCGTCGTTGAAAGCATTATTCTGCCGCTGAACCTGGCACTGAACGGTGATGAAGAACAGATGGATGTGTTCCGTGAAACTGTCCCGAATAAGAAACGCCTGCTTACAGCAATGGAAATGTACGCGAAGAGTCTGAAGAAAACAAAAAAGGGCTCCAAGAAGAAAGGCAGAAGGTTCTCAAAGTCGAAAGTTTAAAGCAGATACCCGAAATGCAGGGTGGGTCCCGGGAAATATGACAGCGGATCAGAGGATGAAACGGATAGCCGTCCCCGGTCCTAAGGCTTTTTGTGGTCCCGGGAAATATGACAGCGGATCAGAGGATGAAACGGATAGCCGTCCCCGGTCCTAACGCTTTTTGTGGTCCCGGGAAATATGACAGCGATCCCGGGAAATATGACAGCGGATCAGAGGATGAAACGGATATCCGTCCCCGGTGGTCCGCCGTCATGTTTCCGGCTTCTGCCGGATTGGGGAAAATCCATTTCATCCTAGGCGCATTTACAAATTGGGGACCATCGCTTATCCCCTGATCAGGGAATTTGAATATCCCCCAAGTCGTGAATACGCCCTTTCATCCTCTGATCCGCTGTCATATTTGGAACCAGGAACATTCATTTACGGGCAGGTTTAAGTTCAAGTTCACGGGTGCAGCGAAGCGAAACCCACCCTGCATTTTCCTGGATTGAACAACTGACTGTCAAAGCTCTTTCGCCGCATCAATGGCAAAATAGGTCAGAATCATATCCGCGCCGGCTCGCTTGATTGCCGTGAGGGTTTCCATCATCGCCTTTTTGCCGTCCAACCATCCCTTTTCTTCGGCAGCCTTTATCATTGCATACTCACCGCTGACATTATAAGCCGCGACCGGAAGGTCAATTTCCTGGCGGACACGGCAGATAATGTCCAGATAAGGAAGCGCGGGCTTTACCATAATAATATCCGCTCCCTCTTCCACATCCATTGTGACTTCCCGGATAGCTTCCCGCGCGTTTGCCGGGTCCATCTGGTAAGTTCTGCGGTCTCCGAACTGGGGTGCTGAGTGAGCCGCCTGCCGGAACGGCCCGTAATAAGCGGAGCAGTATTTGGCCGCGTAGGACATGATGGGAACATGGCTGAAACTGTTTTCATCCAAAATATTACGAATTTCAGCAACCCGGCCATCCATCATGTCAGATGGCGCGACCATGTCGGCCCCCGCCTTTGCATGGGAAAAGGCGATCCGGGCAAGGATATCGAGGGTTGCGTCATTGTCGATGATCTGACCTTCCACAATCCCGCAGTGTCCGTGTTCGGTGTACTGACACAGACAGACATCGGTAATCACCACAAGATCGGGGAATTTTTCCTTCAATGCCTTGGTTGCTTTCTGGACAATTCCGTTTTTTGCATACGCACGGGTTGCAAGGGGATCTTTTTTGTCAGGGATTCCGAACAGCATCACCGCGGGGATGCCGATGTCATGAGCCTCTTTTGCTGTTTTGACGAGATTGTCAGTGGATAACTGATAATGTCCGGGCATGGAGGGGATGGCTTTTTTTACTTTCCTGCCGCCAATGGCAAAAAGCGGGAGGATCAGGTCATTGACAGAAAGGATGGTCTCGCGTGCCATGCGCCGGAACGCCTCATTTTGCCGCAAACGTCTGGGTCTGTACTCCGGGAATATCATTTTTATCGCTCCTTGAAACACAGATAGCTGTTGCTATCTGTGTTTTTAATTTGAGAGTTTTAGGTTTTATTAAAAAGGACTTCATTTATCAGTTTACACTTCCTTTGTAAACATGCCTGTCCGCAAAATTATTTTCTGACGGCAAATTCAGCAATCTGTTTGCAAAATTATTTGAGTGTGACAAAAATGGAGCATGCCGAACTCTCAAACGCAGAGGCCGCGGAGACCCGCAGAGAACGGAAACGGCCGGTATCCTCTGCGAAACTCTGCGATCTCCGCGTCCTCTGCGTGTAATCCTCAGAAAATCACCGGAATGAAACATGCTGAACCGAACTCTCAGGCGCGGAGACCTGTAGAAACGGAAACGGGCGGTCTCCTCCGCGTTCTCTGCGTTTAATCCTCAGAAAATCACCTCTGCTTTATTCTGGTTACCTGTGTACAAGACAAAAAACTTCGGATGCCTGAAAAACGGCACACTGTCATTCCGGACGGAAATGGGCAGGACTCCCAGCATTTCCGACCCGGAATCCACTTTTTGTCCTGTACTCAGTTTGGTTACACTCAAATTATTTTCTGATACATACTATATGGTAAGGATGAAATCCAGCTTCTTTATTTCAGTCCGAATTCCCAGGCAGGACTTCCGAAGGAGGAATCCAATTCAGAATATCATTCTGAAAGTGTAAACCGACAAATGAATATCCTACAAAGCTAAAGGACATCTGGAGTTTCTTTTACCAGATGAATATCCCACACAAAGGCGCAAAGGCACAGAGAAAGGCACAAAGCTAAAGGACATCTGGAGTTTCTTTTACCAGATGAATATCCCACACAAAGGCGCAAAGGCACAGAGAAAGGCACAAAGGTAAAGGACATCTGGAGTTTCTTTTACCAGATGAATATCCCACACAAAGGCGCGAAGGCACAGAGAAAGGCACAAAGCTAAAGGACATCTGGAGTTTCTTTTACCAGATGAAAGTGTAAACCGACAAATGAATATCCCACACAAAGGCGCGAAGGCACAGAGAGAGGCACAAAGGTAAAGGACATCTGGGGTTTCTTTTACCAGATGAATATCCCACACAAAGGCGCAAAGGCACAGAGAAAGGCACAAAGGTAAAGGACATCTGGAGTTTCTTTTACCAGATGAAAGTGTAAACCGACAAATGAATATCCCACAAAAATTTATGGATAGGTGCTGCTTATTAATAAGGTAAAGGACATCTGGAGTTTCTGAAACTTTGGAGGTTCAGACTCCGGCTTTTATTAATACCTCCGGAGATTCTGAAACTTCGGAGGTTCTGCCCGGTTTTATGGTTTTCTGTTAAAAATTTGGCACCCTTCATTTGTCGGTTTACACTTTCGGTGTCAGGGTGAATTCTTTTTTTGTCCTTTGTGACCTTTGTGCCTTTGTGTGAGATATGAAATGCCGGTTGGAAAAAGTGTAAACCACTTTCGGCTTTTATGAAGGATGCCAAAAATTTGCTGATTATAACGGTTTTTGGGAGGCCGGGAATATGACAACGGATTTCAGGATTAAACGGATATTCCCGGGTCAGACATGACAGCGGATTCCGGAGACATGTCCGTTTCATCCTCCTATCCGTTGTCATATTCCCGGGCCTCCCAAAATCCGTTATAATCAGAAAATTTGCAATTAGCCTCAGATTCCGCGTCCGAGCTTTCATATTTATATTTAGGGTTTCAGCAGGGACTATCAACATTTTTGTAACAATTCATACCACGAAACACACGAAACACACGAAACAGGAAACAGGGACTCAGTTGCATGCGTAAGTTTTTCGTATCTTTTCGTGTCTTTCGTGGTAGCCCAAGAGGGGCTATCAACATAAAGCGGGACATTTTTTTGTAACAATTCATACCACGAAACACACGAAACAGGAAACAGGAACCCGGTTGCGGGCGTAAGTTTTTCGTGTCTTTCGTGGTTTAACACAAGCTGCCTTGGCTTAGATTGGTAGCCCAGCAGGGATTTTTCCTGAAAAATCGGCTCACAGCCGCCCTCTGCTTCTTAACTGCACAGGTCGAAAATTTGTTGACAGAGAAACAGATTCCCTGTATAAATATCCCGTTTGGCGGAATGTGTGTAATTTATCAGGCGGAGCTATGCTTTCTGTCATAACACATTGCTGAAAATATTACGGCTATGCCTGTAAATGCCTGACATGGATGAGAACCTGAAAAAATGGAGAAAACGCGGGATGATACAGGATGATTTATACTGATTACGAAAAAGCTGCCAAAAGACATCTTCTGACTTGTTTCCAACTGAAAGAAATATTAAGAGAAAAATATCAGAGAAAAGAAACTTTGTCATCCAGCGAAGCGATGGAGCCGCCGCTTTCGGGCCTTGAATCTGAACAGAAACAGGCTTTGTTGTCCAATCTGTATTACTTGTCCGGATATGTTATTGAATGCATATACAATTATGCTATCTATAAACATATTGGCTTCACAGGTCAGGTAAACAGGCTGAACCCTAATTCCACACCTTACAGAGTCAGTTGCCATTCTAGATCGGGGGCAAGGTTTGTGATCAGAAGACCGGCACATCAGTTAAGTGGAAACATGCATTTCTTTCAAACTGTCATTCAGATTCAGGGCGCAAGCATGATTCCGCTTATTGGTTACCCTATTTATCCGCCGCGGCCCTGCTACAGATTATTTGACAACTGGAATGCGAATGTAAGGTATTCCATTGACCGTTCTTTAAATTTGGATTATTCCAACACCTACGATTTCCTGTCTCTGGCAGACGAAATTTATGAAGGGGTTTTAAGGTATCTCTGATATGTTATTGGCACTCGAGAAAATAAGACAGGTTGAAAAATTGCTGGCGAAGTTGTCAGAAGACAAACGTATTCTTGACTATAAGATTGTGCTTCAACTGAGTATGCAGATTGAAGTCCATCTTCTGGTTGAAAGTCGGCTGGATATCGCAACACTTTATGAGCATCCTGACTTGCAGGATTCTGAAAACATCATCAAAATTAATCAGGTCGAATTTGATGAAGGGGATACCGACTATTATGAATGGATGTTTCCCAAAGACAATCCTGACAAGGTTGACCTGGGATTAAGAAGGCGGCTCACCAATTTTATTGAAATCAATGACCGAAAAGTGAAAACACCGTGTCCTGTCATCACCTTTTACAGTTATAAGGGAGGTGTCGGCCGATCCACCGCGCTCGCATCCTTTGCAACATATTTGGCAATCCATCATTCCAAAAAGGTTGTCATCATTGACTGCGATTTTGAAGCTCCCGGGTTTACCAATTATTTTGACTTGGATTTGGGCGAGGAAAGCCGGTTTCAGAAAAGCGGCATGGCTGAATATCTGTTGGACAGACAGTATGCGGAGCTTTCAGGCGATCATTTGGATATCAGAAAAGATTATTCCTACGAGGTGCGATATGAATATGCGGATGAGGGAAAGATATTTGTCATACCAGCAGGAAACCTGACCAATGAAGTGGCTGATGATTCCGGAAAGACACACAGGGAAAGCTATCTGGAAGCCCTCGCAAGGATAGACATCACAAGCATTGACAACATCATTGACCAGTTTGAGGCATTTTTTGAAGAACTGAGCGTTCAGTTGGAACTCAGTTATGACGACAGCCTGATTCTGATTGATTCCCGCACGGGCTTCAATGACACGTTTGCCCTGCTCGCCTGTCTCTCTCATATCATCGTGGGTTTTTTTGGAAACAACAAACAGAACAAGACAGGCCTGATGCAGTTTTTGGATGTGTTCGGCACGACAACCACAGAAAAAAACATCGTTTTGGTCAATTCAGTTTCAGGCTATGAATATCAAAGGCATTTCAGAAGATTTGTCAATGAGCATATACAACGCCACCCTGAAAAATTCACGGATGAAGCGTTGGGAAAAAGAGATTTTGCAGATCTGATCTACAGAATTGATGAACACAAAATTTTGGAAAGACTGGGGACTGACATAGAGTATAAGGAGCCAGCAGATGGCAACGTGGGAATCAATGTCGGATTCATCGAACTTATACGTGAGAATTCATTTTTCAAAAAATTGTTTGAAGGGATTTACAAACAGATTCAGTTTCAGCAGGAGAAGTTTGGTGACTCCGGGCAGCGTTTTTCCCCTGATGGTGAGCAGGAAGGGCGTGTTGAGAGCAGGGAATCTGTGATGGCGGATGTGCCATCTTCACACCCTGACAAAAATCATGGGCAGGCGATTGAAACTGAGGAACATGATGATCCGGATATCGCATCAGGTGATTCAGCAGATATGCCTGACAAAGCTGCGGTCAGAGAAAATTTGCTGAGAACCCTGATTCATCCTGACAATTTCCCAAAGCCTTATGCTGACAATCAAATCCCTGAAACAGAAGATTTCTATTTCAGGGATTGCATGAAAGGACTGTTCAACCGGGACATGTTTCTGGTGATCGGATACAAAGGCACTGGCAAGACACTGATCTGTCAGTCTTTTGAGAACCCTGAAATTTTGGAGAGGCTGTGCGGAAGAGCAAACAAAAAATTTGAGAAGTATTTGTTTGTCAATATCATCCCGATTTATAAAACGGCTACAGCCGAAGCCTCACAGAAACATTTTTCCGTAAACACAAGATTTGAACTTTCAAAAATTGGGGATAAGGACTTTTTCTTTGAAAAATTCTGGCGTGTCTATATTTGGAGCTCCGTACTTCTTAATGATGAAGTCAGAAAACTGAATTTGTCATACAAGTCAGGTTTGGAACCCAGAAAGATTGTAAATGATGAGGGAACCGCCAGGTGGATAAAGGATGTTGTCTCTGATGAAAACAGACGGCTTGCAATTGAAAAAGATTTGAAGCAGTTGGATGACGAACTGAAAAAACGGGACAAATATCTGATCCTCTCTTTTGACCAATTGGATTTTGTCGTCAAACCTGAATACTGGTCTGTCGGAATAACGCCGCTGATCAACTTGTGGCGTTTCAACATTTTTTCAAGAATTTTCCCCAAACTGTTTCTCAGGGCCGATTTGTATGAAAAGATAACAGGGACAAACATTCACCAGTTGCAGGAAGAATTTGCCATCAGTCTTGCATGGAAAAAAGAGGAACTCTTTGCTTATTTCTTTAAATTTGTGTTCAGATATGCAAAATCGGATTTATTCAGACTCATATATGCATACAATGATTCTTCTGAAAGTATCCGCAAGCGTATTCAGCAAATTGAATCGGATTTGGATGAGGACAGGCAGATACCTGTCAGAAAGCAGGATCACCTGAGAATGCTGGTGGAAAACTTTTTCGGAAAATACGCGGACCGGTATGACAGACACAGTAATCCGTTTGGTGAAAGTTATGACTGGTTCTACAACAATCTGACAGATGCCAAAAGGGCGATCAGCATCAGACCATTCCTGGATTTACTTCATCAGGCCATTGAGTCTGCTTTAAAAGAGGACTCTCTTGAAAACCAGAGGCGAAATCCCTTTTTTTCAAAACAGGTCTTACCCGCCTATTACTATGCCAGCAGTGAAACCACGGCTTATTCTGCTGAGAGGTATTATCGGGATTTGTCTCGGGAACAGGGGAATGAACCTTTGTTTTACTTTTCCAAATATATTAAAGAGGATGGTCCGGACAGATTCAGGATATATGAATTCACTCGTGAGGAATTGGATGACCTGCTGAATCGGATACTGACATTCGGAAACTATCAGCGTGAGGAATCTCTTAAAAATGTTTCTGTTGATGATTTTAAGAATCTGTTGATAAACAACGGTATTCTTGAGGTCAGCCATGTCACGAGCAGACGAGTCACCCGCTATGCCATTCCCTTTTTTTATCGAAGTTTTTTGGGGGTAAGGAATCCCAGGTCCAGACGGATTTCGATGTGAAACATGGAGTTTCCGAAACTTGCGGCAGGTGTGCTCCGACGGGCCATGCCGTTCTGTCCGGAATGACGCATACTTTTTTCCGAAACCCGGGATATCGGACCGAAAGTTTCTGAAACTTCGGCCGGTTTTATGATTTTTTTTTTTTGCAAAAAGTTGTTGACACGGAGGCGGATTGCTGATATGTGTGTCTCCGTTTTCTGAAACAGGGAGGCAGATGACGGCAGAGGTGAGAGTTTTGAAAATCTGATTCCGAAGTTTTAAAACTTCGGAGGGACCGAAATCTTTTTCCCTGAATTTTCTTTGTCTCTTTTAACCTGAAAGTGTAGTCCGGTTTCAGGCGGGATCCTGTGCAAATTGTGAACAAAACGGTGTCAGACCGGACTGTTGGCTTATGATTTCAGTTTTCAGGGCCGATCAGACGGTAAAAATGCCTAACAGTCAGGATCTTAAAGTTCCGAAAAGAATACCGAATCCGATTCATTTTTTTCGGGTTGCGGGATTATGCTCATAAAAATGCCCCGGGTGAGACAATGAGCCAATTGTG
>JAUCGI010000121.1 GCA_030378035.1 Desulfobacterales bacterium HSG2 | reverse complement strand
ATTTTAAGCAGATCTAAAAGTTTGATTAATCTCAGTAACACCAATATCTGTCATTCCGGTTAAAACCTGACATTTTTTATCAGGGATCAGAAAATCTCTGATCCCTGATAAAAACGTCAGGTTCCCTGACAAAAATGTCAGGGACAGATCCTCTGATAAAAAATGTCGGGACAGGTTCCCTGACAAAAAATGTCCTGATTATAACGGATTTAGGGATGCCTGTGAACATGCCCGTGAACTTGAACGTGAACTTAAACGGTTCGGGTGTAAGTTCGGGGTCAGGTTCAAGTATAAGTTCAGGTTCCATAAGTGTAAACTATTAGGGCTTAATCTTGCTCTTGCTCTTTATCTTTATCTTTATCCTGATAAAGAGCAAGAGCAAGAGCAAGAGCAAGATAAAGAGATTTGGAAATCTTTAAGTTTACACTTATGGTTCAGGTTCAAGGGCTCCTAAATCCGTTATAATCAGAAAATGTCGGGACAGGTTCCATGATAAAAGATGACAGCTTTAAACCGGAATCCGCCAGTTTTTCAGCCTGCTGTCAGGAAACTTTTAGATATGCTGATTTTCAGCAGTTGGGGATATCCTTTTAGCATGAAAATACCTGATTATAACGGTTTTAGGAACATGCCCTTAAACTTGAACCTGAACATTCATTTACGGGCAGCTTCAGGTATAAGTTCAAGTTCAAGTTTAAGTTCATGGGATCCTAAATCCGTTATAATCAGGAAAATACATTTTCATCACCGGGGGTGATTTTTTTTTTCATGGATGTGAACTCCCATTTTCGGACAGACATGATCAAAAAGATTAATTGCCTTTCATTCAATTCAGGAGATAATTTGTAATGGCAGAAAATCAGTACGAGCTGATGATTGTGGGAACAGGACCTGCGGGATTGACTGCCGCCATATATGCGCAACGCCTGGGAATAAAGACGGTGGTTTTCGGGGACACGCCCGGCGGCAACATTTACATGATTGAAAATCTGACGAATTTTCCCGGATTGACAGGCGAGGTGGCCGGCGATCAGTTCGGTGCCACCGCGTTTGCACAGGCCAAAAAAGAAGGCGCGTTCCTCCCTATGACCCGATTAACCCTGTTGAGCCATGACGGTGAACAGTTTATGGGAATTGACTCGAACTCCCGACAGTATTTTGCAACAAGCGCCCTGATTGCATGCGGCGTGTCGCCGATAAGGCTGGAAGTCCCGAATGCGAACAAGAAAGGGATATTCTATTCCTCCCTGCGCGACGGGCCGTCTTTCCGAAATCAGAAAGCCACTCTCGCGGTTATCGGTGAGGGCCGGTTGGCAGCTCAGGAGAGTCTGTGGTTGTCCCGATTTGCTGAACGGGTCATCCTGATCTGCCAAGACGGCGAACTCAAAGCAGAATCGGCTATGATAAGTGCTGTTGAGAAAAAGGAGAATATTTACGCGCTGCTGAATACCCGGGTTGTTTCCTTCGTAGGCCACGACAAAATCGAAGGCATCCTTATAATAATAAAAGGGAAGGAAAAAAAGAAAATACGGGTAAACGGCGTATGCACGGCTATCGGATGGAAACCAAATCTGGAAATGTTAAAAATTTCTGTTCAGACCACTGATGAAGGCTTTGTCAAAACCGACGAAAAACTCATGAGTTCTTTCCCCGGCCTTTTCGCGGCAGGCGATGTCAGGGACACGGACATGCGGCAGGTGATAACAACCTGTGCCGATGGCGCGAGAGCGGCTCTTTATGCTTTGAGGTTTTTGGAGGGAATATAAAAGACTATGCACTTATACACCATCGGTCACTCAACCCACTCAACAGAAAAATTTGTCGAACTGCTGTCAGAACATTCGATCACCGCGGTCTGCGATGTTCGTTCAAGCCCGTACAGCAAATACAATCCCCAGTTCAACCGAGAGACGCTTCAGAAGGATCTCAAAGGATATGGGATCTCGTATGTCTTTCTCGGAAAAGAACTGGGCCCGAGAAGCGATGATCCCTCATGTTATGCAGGGGGCAAGGTTCAGTATCATAAACTTGCTGAGGCGGATTCCTTTCGTCACGGACTTGAGAGAATAAAAAAAGGGATGCAGTCCTATCGCATTGCACTGATGTGTTCGGAGAAGGACCCGGTAACATGCCACAGAACCATTCTAATCTGCCGGCATCTTCGTCCGGATGAGATTGAGATCAGGCATATTCTGGAAGACGGGAGCATTGAGAATAACCGGGATGCGGAAAAACGGCTCATGCGGATGCTGAAAATTCCTGAAACAGACCTGTTTGACAGCGAGGAGGACCTGATTCAGCGGGCTTATGATAAGCAGAGTGAGAAGATCGCTTATACACAATCCGTGTAGAATATCAAGGAGAACTATTTAATTATGAGTAAAATCAAACTTTTCACCATCGGATTTACCAAAAAATCCGCTGAGAAATTTTTCACCATGTTAAGCAAGGCAGGCGTTAAGCGTGTCGTTGATGTTCGTCTCAACAATTCATCTCAGTTGGCCGGCTTTGCAAAACGGGATGATCTTCGGTATTTCCTGAAAACGATATGCGACGTCGATTATATCCACATACCGGAGCTTGCGCCCACGAAGGAGATTTTAGATGAATATAAAAAGAACAAAGGCGACTGGTCCGTATATGAGCCGCGCTTTCTGAGTCTGATGGCAGAGAGGAATATCGAGGATGAAATGACCGGAAAGATAACAGACGGAGACTGCCTCTTATGTAGCGAAAAGGAGCCGGATGAATGCCATCGCCGGCTTGTGGCGGAATATTTGAATGACAAATGGGGAAATATTGAGACAGAGCATATTCAGTAGTTCGTAGTTCAGTAGTTCGTAGTTCCGCCTTTAGGCGGCTATTCTTTTGTAAGCGAAACACCGCCTAAAGGCGGAACTACGAACTGTTAGGAAAATACGATGTTAGACCCTTTTCACGACAAAATAGAGCAGCTTGCCTTCGTCTATGCCCACTGCGGCCTGAACGCGGAGGGAGATAACCGGATATATTCCGTTGCGGCAACGATTATGGATATGGACAAACCCCGAAGGGAATTTGAGTCCCTTGTCCGGTATTCGCTGCTGACTGGCAGAGAGAGATATTATTCCAATATCTCCAAAGAGATGCTCCACAAAGCGCCTCATCACAGAGAAGTCTCCGCCAATCTCAGAAATTTTCTGAAAGGCCAGAAAATCATCTTTGCTTTTGATGACCATGATAATTCAGAGGAACTGCGGAAGTTCTGCGGAGATGTCCGCATTGTTGATCTCAGCTTTGCCGGCGAGTTCTTTCTTCCGTATTTGGAATCCTGCACCCCGAGGCGGCTATGGGAACACCTCACCGGAAAGCAGCGGGATAAAATCAGTTTCTCCGCGGCGGAGATTGTTGACCTCTCCATTGCTCTGACAGATGAGATATGCAGCGTCAAACTCAGTGATAAGACCAATCCACCGGCCCCGGCCCTCCGCTATTACCTGAAGAGAAGCGACACTCTTTTCGGTGAAGCCTTTATCCATATTGTCCAGAATTACAAGAGATATTTCGGCGGGCTTTTCGATCCGTGCACGGAAAGGGATACGAGAAGCTGGAAAAAATTTCTCGAAAGAGCGACAAAATCCCGTCGGAAGAAGAAGAAAAAAGAGACTTATAAAAAGATATCCCCGGAGAATCTTGAGAAGCTGTACCAGAGCATGGCCGATGCAGGCAAAGGCTATGTGTTCAGGCCCGAACAGGTGGAATACGCCCGCCATATCGCAGGAACGCTGAACGACAACGCCATCCTGACCATCGAAGCCGGCACGGGGACCGGCAAAACCCAGGGATATCTGATACCGGTCATGGAGTTTCTCCATAGAAACAAAGACGCCCGTGTGGCGGTCTCCACATATACAAAGAACCTTCAGCGGCAGATTCTCCAGAGAGAGATATCCTTTACCAAGGAAATTTTCAAGCACTACCAGGATATTCCGGTAGCGCTGTTAAAGGGAAAGTCGAGCTATATTTGTGCGGAGAAGCTTGATTCTGTCTATGAAAACCTGCTGGGAGGCGAAAAACTCCTGACATGGCTCTATTTTGTCAACCTCGTTTTTCACTTCCGGAAGGCTGACGGAGACGCTGTGGGCGAAAAGGTCAAATTTTATCTCAACCGGGATTTCTTTTTTAACCAGACTTTAAGCGAAATATCCGCAAGGGACGGATGCATGACCAGGCATACCCGATGCCCGGCTCAGGTGATGACAGCCGAGGCCGCGTCCGCACGTCTCGTGATCACAAATCACCACAAACTCGCGCTGCTGGAGAATGACACGATATTATCCGGCTTGTTCAGAAACTATGTCATTGATGAGGCCAACCATTTTGAAAACGCAGTGCGGGGGGCCTTCGGAGATGAGGTCAGGTCATGGGAGATCACAGCCATTCTCAAAAAGCTGGAGCCGACTGTCAGAAGGATACTGAGGAAAGCCGCGGGTGATCTTGCAAAGGAGATTAACCGATCTCTGGAAAATATGGACTCGGTGCGTCGGTTTATCAGGGAATTCAGGCTCGCGCTCATTGGGATGAATCCAAATACCCGTCCGGGCCAAGTGAATGAGCTTCAATATGACCATCCCGCGTTTGAAAGCGGCCATGTCCGGTCATACATGAGCGCGCTGGGACATGCCTTGCAGGAGATCAGCAGAAACATGAAATTCATCAGGGACCCGGACCTCTGCCGGATGTTCAAAATACAGGCGAGGACTGTGCAGAGAATCAAGACATTGGTCAGCCAGTTAGGCGACTTTGCAGGATGCCTCAGAATCATCGAGGAGAATCTGGTTTCTCAGGATAAAGTCACGGCGTATCAGTATTTCAGCAAAAACTGGACCCTGACGGCCCAGTCGGTCGAGGTGGCGGAGCTGATTCGGAGCAACATTTATACGGAAAAGAACTGTATCGTCTTCACCGCTGCCACACTCTGTCATCAGGGCAGTTTTGACAGCTTCCGAGGTATTGCCGGCATGGACCGGCCCTTCGCGGCCGAGGGGAAAACAGAGCCGAGGGAATTCCGCTTTAAAATGATTCCGTCGCCTTTTTCCAAGGACTCGGCGGAACTCATTGTTCCGAGAGTTGCTGTGAGCGGAACTTATGGGAACAAAGAGCTGTGGATAAAGTCGGTCAGCACAATTCTCCCCGAGCTGATAATGAAAAACAGGGGGCGTACCCTTGTCCTGTTTTCAAGTTACAGCGACCTGAATCTGATTGTGGGAAAGGTTGCGGAATCCCTTACAACATATCCGATTCTCATCCAGCAGCCAGGCAGTCCCACGATCAATTTGTGCGATGAGTTCAGGGAGATCAGGGAGAGCGTCCTCTTCGGCGTGGATACGTTCTGGTACGGCGTTGATTTCAGAGGGGATACGCTGACCCAGGTGATCATCACCCGGATTCCGTATCCCACTCCTGCGGACCCGATTCAGATGGCGAGAAAAAAAATGATGTCTCCGAAGGAGTATTGGAGCCGATATTACTACGATGCCGAGATCAAGATGAAACAGGGAATCGGCCGGCTGATCCGATCCGATACGGATCGGGGGAGGGTGGTGATTCTGGATTCCAGGTATCGGATATGAGCCAAAGCAGGCATTGATCTTTCTTTCAGATCATTAAGAATCCTTCTCTTGGGCTTGCGAATGACTTCGAGCTTACAGCCGATTCTCTTCGCAGCCTTGGTGTATAAGTCGTAATAAAGGCCGCTGTTGTCAGGGCGTTCCCCTTTGAGCGGTTCCCTTTTGTTGGTGCGATAACCCATTTTGATGACACATTCATCATCTGCATACCCCTTTGAATCAGTAAAGGAGCATGGCAGAAAACAGGAGAGTATCGTCAGTATGATGAAAAACCGTTTCTTCATAAAATGCCTCCCAAATACTGTCAGGTTTTGTAGTTCCGCATTCAGGTGTTCCGCCGAGACGCTGTATCCTGAACGTAAACTTGAAAGTGCTGATTTGTTTAAGTTCACGTTTATCAATAGTTTGGACAGTTTTTGTGAAAAGCCCTGCGGACCGTCGTTTCGGGACCAGGATGACGCGGATTTCCCGAAACCGGAATGCCCGTTTTACAGGGCGTGTCAGCAGTTCCTTCCCGACATCATAAAAAATTGTCCGAAGTATTGGTTTATGGATCATAAGTGTAAACTTAAGGATTCCCAAAACTCTTTATCCTGCTCTTTATCAAACGGGCAGGATAAAGATAAAGATAAAGAGCAAGAGCAAGATAAAGAGCAAGAGCAAGTCATCCTAAGTTTACACTTATGGTTTATGGATATTCGTGTTAATACGGTCAGAAAATCCCGGATGGTTCCGAATTTTATTAAAGATATCATACACTCAAAAAAGCATCTTTCTTACAACAAAAAATTCCTTGTATTCAGTTAAACAATAGTTCGGACAGTTTTTGTGAATAGCCCCTCAGACCGTTATTTCAGGAACGGGGCAGCGCGGACTTCCCGAAACCGGGATGCCCGTTTTGCGGGGCGTGTCGGCGGTTCCTTCCCGACATTATGAAAAACTGTCCGAAGTATTGTTAAAGGAATTTTATTCTGCAAATTGCCAAAGCCGAGTTTAAGTATTATATTATATGATTATAAAAAAGGAGAGTGCTATAATGAAAGTATTGATTGCGGATGACGAGATGCTTATAAAAGAGGCGATTGAAGCGTTACTGACAAAGTGGGGATACGAGGTGGTAACCGCATCTGATGGTAACGAAGCATGGGAGATATTACGAGATGAAGATGCTCCCCGACTGGCCATTCTTGACTGGATGATGCCAGGACTGAGCGGTCCGGAGATATGTCGGAAAGTACGAAAGCTTCCCCGGTCCGAAATGACTTCTCTCATTCTTCTGACTTCCAAAGGACATAAGACGGACATTGTCGCGGGGCTGGAGGCAGGGGCGAACGACTATATTATCAAACCTTTTGATTATGAAGAACTCAGGGTTCGTGTTCAAATCGCCAGCCAGATGGTCAAATTGCAAACCGCGCTGGCGGATCGTGTGGAACAATTGGAGAAAGCCATGATGCATATCAAAATGCTTCAGGGCTTTTTGCCCATCTGCTCCTATTGCAAGAAAATCCGCAATGATCAGAATTACTGGCAACAGTTGGAAACTTACTTTTCCACCCATTCTGATGTTCAGTTCAGCCACGGCATCTGCCCCGAGTGCTATGAGAAACATGTGAGACCGGAGATTGAGGATATTAAGACGGAGGCAGAGATCGGGTGTTAAGGGGTTTGGTATTTGTTTGGTGTTTGGTGTTTGGTTGTTTTGTGTTTGGTTGTTTTGTTGTTTGGTGTCTGGTTTAGTTTCACAAAAAAACAAAACACGAAACAACCAAACACCAAACAACCAAACACCAAACACCAAAACACCAAAACACCAAGATTTATTTAATCCATTTTTTTATCAGATTATCGTATCGTCGTTCACTTTTTCCCTCTTCTGTGTTTTCCACCTTTTTTTCGCGATACTGAAGATAGGCGTCACGAAATGCTTCATAAGGTATGATGGCTGCATCTTTGATCGCTTCGTAATCCCCGATCCGAAATGATGTCTCATTCACCGTCTCAAGTACGGTGATTCCCAGGGTCGCTTCTGTGGGTATATCCACATAAGTGACAGGACTCAGAAATCGATCTCCGAACGTCCCCACAGTATCACGCAGGGTGGAAGGCCCCAGAATAGGCCACACAATATAAACCCCGTTTCCGATTCCGTAGGAACCGAGGGTCTGTCCCAGATCCTCATCAGGAGGTCTGACAAATCTGGGGTTGTTTTTGGCCACATCTCCGAAACCGAGGATACCCACTGTGCTGTTGATCAGGAATCTGGCGATTTCGGTTTCCGCGGTCTGGAATTTTCCCTGGAGAACGCAGTTCGCCACGCGGATAGGTGTGGTGAGGTTCTGAAAAAAGTTTTTGATGCCGACCCTGACCATACTGGGAGTCACGGCTTTGTATCCTGTGGCTACAGGTTTCAGAACCCAGAAATACAGCTTATCATTAAAACGGAACATCAGTTGGTTCCAAGGTGCCAGCGGGTCTGCCACCTGGATCGCATCTTCATCTTCCTCATCTTCAAGATCATCTTCAAGATCGTCGTCAAGAAGATCATCTTCAAGATCGTCATCGAGAAAGTCATCTTCATCTTCATCTTCAAGATCATCTTCGAGAAAGTCATCTTCATCTTCAAGATCATCTTCGAGATCGTCGGGAAAGTCATCTTCAAAATCATCAGGGCCGTTATCATCTTTGAAACTATTCTCAAGGCCGTCATCGGAAAAATTATCTTCGAGATTATCCTCAGACCCTTCGTCGGAGGAATCATCAAGAAGACTGTTTTCGAGAAAGTCGTCTTCGAGATCATCCTCAAACTCCTTGTCGAAAGAATCCTCCGGTTTACGGATGGGCAAACTTCGATCTGCGGTTGACAGCTTCACCTGATAACTCCGACTGGGCAGCGGGGCCGAAGAATCGGCAACCCCCTGATGTCCGCACCCGGCAGAAAAGAAAGCAAGGAGACCAATAAGCAATGACAAATATTTCAACAGATTACATGATATCATTTGTTTGCACCGATTTCTTTTATCCTGCTTTAAGCCGTTTTAAGAAACTAGGTTTTTTGAAAAAACCTGATTATAGAGCCTTTGGGGATCACTGCCGGACGGGTTTTGCAACCTCGTCCGAAACATTCTGCCCGCTGGCGGAAAATATCAGGCATTACGGACGGGTTTGCAAACCCCGTCCGGTAATGGGAAATTTTTTGAAAAAAACCGGTTTCTTGGGACAGTTTCTAAAAAAGTTGTTGGCATCCTTCACAGGAAATGAAAAGTAGTTTACACTTTTTCCGACTTGCAGAACGACTTTGCAGGCCGTTCGGAACAATTTGCAAAATTGTTCCACATAAAGTCTGAACTGACAAATGAAGGATGCCAAGTTGTTATTTCTTTTTTTCAACTTTGTTTTTCACCTGTTCGATTAAGTGAGCAGGTGATTTGTTCAAAAGGATCTTTTGAAACTGATTCCGGTAATTTTTCACCAGGCTCACACCCTCAACTTTTATGTCATAGACCCGCCAGGCATTATTATTCAGCCACATTTTGTATTCCACAGGGATTTCCACATTCTCCCTGGCGATCATAGTTTTGACCAGGGCCTTATCGGACTTTTTACCGGAGCCGACCCTCTGACTCAGGTAGTTCACCTTTTCATTCTGATATTCCGCCTGTATTTTATTAAGATAAGTCTTTTCAAGAAGTCTGGAAAAATAATCCGTAAAATCCTCTAACTCCTGCCCCTTGAACTTTTTTCGGTATTTCCCGAGGGCTAACTGGGAAATCTTGGTAAAATCGAAGATCTTTCGGATAACTGACGAGATCTTTTCGCGCTGCACCTCTTTCTGGGCGTCGCTCTGGTACTGAGGATCTTTCAGGATATTGATGACCTCATCTATCGGCCCTCGGAGCGCATCCATCGGACTGACGCTGTAGGCCAGAACAGGGGTGCTGATAATTGCAATAAACAGAACAGCAATAATTTTTTTCATAATTCTCCTCCTTCGTTAAAGTTTGGTGTTTGGTATTTGGTGTTTGGTATTTGGTGTTTGGTGTCGGATGTCTTTAATAAAGGCACTCCGCCAAAGACCAAAAAACCAAACACAAAAAACCAAACACAAAAAACCAAACACAAAAAACCAAACACAAAAAAACCAAACACAAAAAAACCAAACACAAAAAAACCAAACACAAAATCAAATACCGCCAAAAACATATTTGCTGACCAATTCTTCTATGTCCAAAGCCGATTCGGTTTCGTCAACCATCTCCCCCGGATCGAGGGTCTCATCTGAGCCGCCCGGTGAGAGTTTGATGTATTTGTCTCCGATCAGCCCCGCTGTTTTGATTGACGCCATGACATCATCACTCAGGACGATATCTTTTTGTATTTTCATTTCGACCAAGGCCACCTTCTCCTTCATATCCAGGGAGACGGACTGGACTTTGCCGACCGGGATCCCGGCCATCCGCACTTCCGCTCCGGGCGTGAGACCTGCAACCGATTCAAAGCGGGCCAGCACAGGATAGTAATTCTCCCCGATCCATTCCATTTTTCCAAACCGTATGGAGAGATACCCCACACAGAAGATACCGACAAGCACAAAAATGCCCACCGATATTTCAACAGACGATTTTTTCATAATTCCTCCGAGATTGTTGGTTGACGGTTTCCGGTTGACAGTTGACGGTTTCCGGTTGACGGTTTCCGGTTGACGGTTTCCGGTTGACGGTTTCCGGTTGACGGTTGACGGTTTCCGGTTGACGGGTTCCGGTTGACAGTTGACGGTTTCCGGTTGACAGTTACACAGAGCACGGACAACTGACAACCGTCAACCGTCAACCGTCAACCGTCAACTGACAACCGTCAACCGTCAACCGTCAACCGTCAACTGACAACCGTCAACCGTCAACCGTCAACCGTCAACTGGCTACCTTTAAGAAACGATTGCACTAAGGGATCGGAAGTATTCCGGAGTTCTTCCGGGCTTCCTTCAAAAAGAATCTGACCCTCATTCAGCATGGCCACACGCTGGGAAATGTGCAGAACATCCGGTATCTCATGGCTGACCACCACGCCTGTGAACCCGAATTTTTTCTGGTAATCGGAGATCATGTTGTGGACCGCGTTCTTGCGGATCGGGTCAAGGCCGGTGGTCGGCTCGTCAAAGAGGACGATCTCCGGTCTGGTCACCAAAGCCCTTGCCAAAGCCACCCGTTTCTGCATCCCGCCGGAGAGCTGGGACGGGTACTTGTCGTTAATCTCACGGAGATCCAGTTGCTCCATCTGTTCCTCAACCTGCTTTCGGATTTCCGCTTTTTGCAGAGATGTTCTTTCCACCAGAGGGAGCGCGATATTCTCAAAGACGGTCATGGAATCGAAAAGGGCTGTTCCCTGAAACATGTAACTGAATTTCCTTTTCATGGTCTTTTTTTCAGCCCTCTTCATCTCCGAAAAGGGACGCCCCTCAAAGAGCATCATACCTGAATCCGGAACCGCCAGGCCGATGATATGCTTGAGCAGAACACTTTTGCCGCCCCCGCTTTTTCCGATGATGGTGGTGACCTCTCCTTTATAAATGGAAAGGTCAACGCCGTTCAGAACAGTTTTGGCACCGAATGCTTTGAACACATTTCTGAACTGAATAAATGGCTGATCTGTCATACTGCTCATCCTTTGCCGTTAGAGTAAAAAAGACGTGATCACATAATCTGTCACAAGAATCAGAACACAGGAAATAACAACCGCCGAAGTGGTGGAGAGACTCACCCCTCTGGCACCGAAACCCTGGGATCGGGTGTGTGTGTAATAGCCCTGAAAGCAACAGATGATCGCGACAATGGCGGCAAAAAGGAGCGATTTGACGAATCCGCCTGTAATATCCACCATTTCAACACTTGTCTCAATGCGGTTAAAGTAAATCCCGGGGTTGATCCCGAGCAGGACCGAACCGGTCAGATATCCGCCGAAGATCCCCACCATGTCAAAGATAGCCGTGAGAAGAGGGAAACTGATCAGGGACGCGGCAAGTCTGGGTCCCACAAGGAAACGCATGGGGTTGATATCCATGGTTTCCAAGGCGTCAATCTGCTCGGAAATCCGCATAATCCCGATTTCAGCGGCAATGGCCGATCCGGCCCGGGCGGTTACCATGATGGCGCTCATCACCGGACCCATTTCCCGGATTAATGTCAGCGCCACAGCCGCGCCCAGCAGCCCCTCGGATCCGAATTTTACCAGGGTATAGTATCCCTGAAGCCCCAGAACCATCCCTGTGGATGCCCCTGTCAGCACAATGACAAAAACGGATTTCATACCGATAAAGTGAATCTGTTGGACGATTTTGGATATCTGAAGGGGGAGGGAAAACATATGAACAAAGCCCCTATAAAAGAAAATGGCAATCCTTCCCATCTCCTGAATCATGGATATGGAGCGTCTGCCCAAGGCAGACAGCGGGTTTTTCATAACAGCAATCTGACTCATAGTCTATTGTCCTGAATGATTTTGTTTGAAATAAAATACCCGAAATGCAGGGTGGGTGCAGCGAAGCGAAACCCACCATTTGAACTGAATCAGGTATTTGTTTAGGTTCCCTAACTAGTATCTGAAAATTTTTCACCACAGCTTGGAAAGGCGGTGGATTTTGGTCAGAACGACAGCGGTCACTCAGAAGTTTTCCCCGCGCTTTGAATTCTTCTTATGAATTCATCAACCGCTGATTTGAATTGATCAATATCCACCTCATCGATGTGGCATGAGAGTTTGATGCGCTCATCAGGCATCTTCATGATTTCCCTCATTTTTTTGTCGTAATCCTTGATCGTATCAGAATCGAATCCTGTCAGTGTGGCCAATGATCCGGCGATGACATTTGGGCAGACCCAAAGCTTCGCCTTTTTATCAACATAAAAAGCGGAGACTTGTTTTCGTTCATCTTGTGGGATCGTTAATTTTGCATGTAAAGTTTTTCCATATTTCCCAGGAATGACGATTTTAATCCCTTCTTTTTCCTCGTAGTAATCAAAGACCCCTTTGGCTTTTTGGTGACTATTCGGGGCATTCTCCTTTACCAGCTCCCAAAATTCTTCTTCGGTTATTCCATTTGATTTGATTTCACAAGGTTTACAAGGTTTGATAATTGCAATTCGGGGTACAATAAGCAGAGGCCAGTCAGCACCCGTTTTTATCCAATATCCCTTGAGTTCTATCAGCGCGAACTGAATACCGAGGTTCGGATACTTATTAAGATACTCTGCCATTTTAAAGACAGGGGACCTTATCTTGTCACTGACAACCATGGTAAGCAGACGTCCCGCTCTGAGATTTTCCGTAACCTTTTCAATAAAAGAGGGTTTACCTCCCTCGGGAGGGCCGAGCTGCTTTTCCACCCAGTCTGCCAAGTCAGAATCAACCCCCTCATATTTTTTAAGGTATTTTTTCGCGGCAAGATTCAGCTCGTCATACGTCCATTCGGATAACGAACTGGCATACTCAATCACCTGGGCCACAACCTTTCTTTTTGCTTCGGGGTTCTGCCAAAGTTTGGTTTCCACCAAAATCACACGACCGGTATGGCTGATAAACAGATTGTCAATTCGGTTCCGGCCCGAATCTGTTGACACCTCATATCCGATGGGTATCATGGGCCAGCAGTCCGGGTCAATGTCCGCGATAGGCAGAATTTCGGGTCTGGTCCGCAGAATATTCTGTAGCCATGCTTCATTATAAACCTTGTGCCTTTCCTGTATCGGATGAAGTTTCCGGCCAGAACCGTCCTTCTCCATTATATAAGCGAAGGCTTCCGCACCTGTTCCGTCTGACAGACAGTAGGATGCGGATGGAAAAACAGGAATTGCCAGAATAAAACAGACAATTGCAAAGACAGCATTAATACGCATAATACTCCTTTCTTTATTAAGGATAAAAGATTTCCTCTGGGTTGAGGAGGATGGATGCCGAATTTGGCAACCTCAACCACAAACCCTATCTTGATTTACATAGTTTGACATGCTTGTCACTGACAAAAAACGTCAGGTTTTGGTCGGAATGACAACGGTCACTCAGAAATTTTCTTCGCGCTTTGAATTCTTTTTATGAATTCATCAACCACCGCTTTGAATTGTTCAATATCCACCTCATCAATGTCGCGTGAGAGTTTGACACGCTCATCAGGCATCTTCAGGATTTCCCTCATTTTCTTGTCGTAATCCCTGATTGTCTCAAAGTCAAATCCTGTCAGTGAGGCTAAAGGTCCGGCGATGTTATTTGGCCAGACCCAAAGCTTCGCCTTTTTATCAACATAAAAAGCGGAGACTTGCCGTCCATCTTGTGGAATCGTTAATTTTACATGCAAAGTTTTCTTGATAACGATCTCAATCCCATCTCTTTTCTGGTACTCATCAGCAATGCTTCTGACTTTTTCACAACTATCTGGATCATTATTCTTCTTTAACGACTCCCAAAAATCAGGTGGAGGTGGAGGTGGAGGTGGGACTGGGCATGGTCTGTTAATTGCAATGCGAGGTACAATAAGCAGAGGCCAGTCAGCACCCGTTTTTATCCAATATCCCTTGAGTTCTATCAGCGCGAACTGAATACCGAGGTTCGGATACTTATTAAGATACTCTGCCATTTTAAAGACAGGGGACC
>JAUCGI010000120.1 GCA_030378035.1 Desulfobacterales bacterium HSG2 | reverse complement strand
GTCCGAAATTCGTTGATGTCAGGCAGATTTTCAAAGAGCTGTTTCCGGACATTGTTCCCGGCAGTCACACGCTGGACGACGCATTGGCATAAGACGGGCCCGGATTTTCAAATCCGGCCCTTGCGACCAAGGTCTCCATGCCTTTAAACACAGGCTGTCCAAAACGCATTTTCATGAGTATGATGCATGTAAACGTAATACAATCAACACTTTAAACCATATTTTGGAAAGGTCAATATCATGAAAAAGAGAGTATCATCCTCCAGCTCCGGACCTTTGAAAAGGTCTTTGAAAAAAGACTGGCATATTCCCTGTGGGAATATGATATCCCGGAGCTGGGGCTGCTGGTAAAGGGAATGTCCGAATTTCCAAATATTATCGGGATAAAAGTTGCTGATCATCGGGGAGAGCAGATATTGGCCGGAATCGGAACCGCAATCGATCAGAATAAAAAGACCCTGTTCATAAACAAAGCGGGAGAACAATTGCCATCCGGACGGGAAGACCGTTTTTTCAAATTGTTCTGGCATTCATTCCCCATAAGGTATGTTCATGAAACCGGAACTGACAAAGTCGGAGAAGCCACAGTCTATTCCGGCTCCTCGGTTGTGTTTGAAAATGTCAGAACGGGATTTGCAGTTATCGTTTTCAGTGCGATTCTGAAGACAGCGCTCCTCTGGATCATCTTTCTCTGGGTGAGCCGGTCTTTGCTGGCTCGCCCCCTGCTGAATCTGACCCGCGCCGTCATGGAGAAAGATTTTGACAATCTTGAGGACTCCCGGGCAGATATGGGAACATCAGGACATAACGAACTGAAAATTCTTGAAGAGGAATTCAACGCCCTGCTCCGAAAACTTCGGGACGGACAGCATAAGCTCCGTTTCAGGAAGAAGAAGTCCTTGCCCGGGTGAAGAATCATCTCTCCTTACGGAATATTCTGAAACGCTTGGAGGAAAAAAATGCGCAACTGGCTCAGGCGGAAAAAAATCTCCGGCGGGGCCCTTAACTGAACGGTCTGCCCTGAGAAAGCAATCTGCTGCCGCCGCGCCTGTCGCAGATCAATATCTTTGCGCTCAAGTTCTCGGCCATAGCAGACAGCGTATATGGGGGCGGACCGGGCCAGGGCCCGCATCGCTTGGCTTGTCTCCTCTTTCGGAGGAATCTGCCGGCCGTCTGAAAGCAGAAAAATTCCTTTTACATTTTCGGATAAGCTGTATTGGTTCAGCACCATGTCAATCGCGCCCAGTATCTCTGACGATTTCCCATTGCCGCGGCTTTTCTTGTCAGACAGGAGTGAGGCGATGTCATCCGCGGGTGCCGGTATTTCCGAAAATGTGTAAAAATCAATGCGCTGATTTTTGTCAGACAAGGCACGGAGATTACGCGCTGTTTCACAGGCCCTCTGCCATCTTGTTTTTTTCTCCCCTTTATCCATAACATCCATACTTTGGCTGCTATCGAGAAGCACGCACCAGCTTGCAGTGGTCACATCTCTTACCTGTCGCCATCTGCCCGGATTGAGCGCTATGAGAGTGAGCAGAAGAATAGCGGTAATCCTGAAGAACATAAGGAGCAGACGCGTGTTTGGCGGACTTCTGTCTGTGGAATACCAGCAGGCCGCGCCTCCGGCGAGGAGAAGAATGAACGAGAAAAGAATAATATATTCTGACGGTATAACCGGGTTCATGTTTTTATACTCAAAAGTTTGAATTGTCTGAAGTTTGAAGTTTAACCGTCGCAAATCAGCAGCGCGGTTTTTTCGCGTCGGCTGAATTTGCTTGGTTGGGTGGCTTATTCTGCCTTCCTGACATTTTCGTCATGGATTCCGTCCAACATCAGATTCGTAATTATGGGGCCTCGGTCGGTCATCGAGACCCACACAATATGGTCAAATTCACCGGCCGCAATGCCTTTCAAGTTACTGTATCCGCCAGTTGTTGCGAGATGGATGTAGTTCCGGCCATGCTTCTCGTGCTTCATGTAGTTGTGCCGATGTCCCGCAAAGACAGTATGGGGGCGGTCCTTCAGTATGTTCTCTATCTTGGCCCACCCCTTGCGGAGTTTGCCTTTCTGTGCGACAAACAAGGGCCGGTGCATGAAAACAAGTGTCCACCGCGCTGTGTTGTTGTTGTGAAGGACATTCCGCATGTAGCTGACCTGCGTATCACTGATACCGGCCGATGGAGGATCCTCGGTACAGAGTATGAGAAACAACACGTTCTTGTAAACAAAGTGGTAATACAGCAACCCGTACCGGTCACCATAGACATTCGCCATCACGTCGTTACTAATCTCGTGATTACCTGCCACTCGAAAGAAACGCATTTCCAGACTATTCAGAATCGTGTCCATTTCATCGTATTGCTGTTTCAGCATATCACGATTCTCTGTGTAACCTTCAATCAGGTCACCGACGCACATCACAAAATCGGGTTGCAGGAGGTTGACCTGTAGCATGGCCTTCCTGAAGATGCCAGGCCGGCACCCCCCGGTTCGGTCGCTCACGATGGCAAATTGAAAATCCGCAGGATCATTCTTGAACGGACGATCTGTCCACGGTCTTGCTGCACCGTTGGTTGGTGGCTGAAACTCAATGCTCTGAGATCTGACACAGCCTATAAAGAAGACCAACAGAATAGCTGTGGCCAGAACAGAATAGCGATTTATCTCATTCATAATATCTCCGTACCCTGAGCTTGTCGAAGGGTCCGCAGATTTCCAAAAATTTTTTTACTTTGCATATAATTTGACCATGACTGTTTCGCCAACAATTTTATTTCTTTGTCAATCTCAGATCTTTTGCCTTCATCCGGAACATTTACCCGAATATTTCCTATCAACTCCGGGCTGACACGAGGCCTGGTTCCTCCGCTTCCCGTAGGCATCTCTCTTAAAAAAAACGGGGATTTCACATATGCCCACCAAAAGTAATTGCATTTGTCAAAAGGTCTGATTTTTACAAATTCCGAGTTTACTGCATATGTTATATTTCCAGGTTTGCCTATCCAATCCCCAAAAGGCGTTACGCAAGTATTTCCCAAGTATGCCCTCATAGTTCCGAATAGCAAACTATCTGTTTCCACAAAAAGAAATTTGCCTTTCAGAATGTCTGATTTGTCTTCGAGAGCAAAATTTAACAAATCCCCCTTATGTATGTGTTTGTATTCTATTGGTGCAAAGACGAAATATTTTATGTCTATCTTTTTGCCATTCACTTTTTCAATTTCCGCAAAATCTGATAAAGAACATTCGCCTTCCTGTGCATATCTATAACTGTAAGGATTCCATACTCCCGATTGCAACTGATCGGAAGGTATTACTGATATGAAAGTCAGACCGTTTTTTTTCATGTTCAGTTTGTCTCCAAGACTTTTCTGACTTCATCCTGCTTCAGAATTCTGCTCAGATCGTCTTCCTCAAAAAGACTGTCCCTTGAATTCAGAGGCTGTCCGACAGATGAAATGTTGCAAAACACGGTTTCCGAGTTAAAAATTCCCTCTCCTTTCTTTTTTAAAATCAGTATGTCCGCTCTTGTGGTTGTATTTGCAGTTTCCTGAAACACACCCTCAGGTAACACCATGACACCATTGATGTGCCAGTCTTCCTCCACCACCTTTCTTAATTCGGCATATTCCTTGTTTGAAATTATTGAGTGGGGCAGCAGGCAGACAAGTTTTCCGCCTTCTTTTAACAAATCTTTGGCCAGATCGATAAAAAGAGCATCACTGTTTCTGTATCCTCTCCTCAGCAATTTGCTTTCAGGACTGAAATTGTCAACAGTGAGAGAAAATGGCGGATTGGCTAAGATATAGTCAACTTTGTTTTGAAAAAGCCGTATGGTTTCTTCGGGAGAGTAAATATTTTCATTAAAGAGGGACAGTCTGTGTTTTTTGGGAATTTGAATTTTCAGAACAATCTCGGTCAGCGTGACCAAATAGTTGTCAATATCATTTGCAAGCAAATGGCAGACACTGTTTTTCCATTTTTTGGAGGCTTCAAGAAGAAATGTTCCTCCGCCGCATGTCGGATCAAAGATTACAGCATCATTTTTTAGCGGCAGCATATCTGCCATTGATCTTGCAACATTTCTCGGGGTAAAAAATTTGCCTGTGTTATCTCTGAATCTTTTGGAATGAAAAAACTGATAAAGAATTGGCAATTCTTTTCCTAATTTATCATATCTGACGACTCTTTTTGCAATACTTCCTATTTTCTGACTGCTTCCGTTACACTTGATTTCATTGGCTTTTTTTATAATGCCAATTAATCTTTCACTCAGATCTAATTTATGAAACTGGATATACTCAGATGCAATCAGGGTAAACACATCATCACCTTCAACACCCAATTCTCTATATCTTTTTTCAACCTCTTTCAATTTATTGTTTTTCATCTTTATTTTTTGATACTCCGTATTAGCAAAAAAACAGATCATAACGCTAATCTTAATTGGCGCGTTCACGCGTCCGGTTCCGGATTATGTACAATGATTCAGTGTAACAATTGTCTTGCAGCACTGGATTAATCCAAAGTAAATCTCTGCCAATGAGCTGCCACCTCCTGGTTCAGACCAGATAGAAATCTCATCTGTAAGCTTATCAGGAAACTGAGCGAAAATATTTACCCTGACTGATTTTTTATAATACTCACAATCACGATTCTCACATCCCCAGAAAATATCACCCTGAATCGGACTGAAGTTGTCAGGGTGTCCGAACCGAACGATCTGACCGGAATTCATTTTCTCAGATAACTTGTGGTCACGTTTTTGATTCCGATCATTTTTATAGTGGTCTGAACCGTGCTCTGACATTATGATTGCTCGAAACTGCTCATAGTTTAGAGAATCGATGGATACCTTTATTTCCGGGAATCCTTCCGGGAACCAAGTCTCCGGATGTTCGTCTAATTCTTCATCACGGAAGGAACTTAAAATGGTTATCTCTGAATCAGAATCGACTCTGTACTGTACTTCCCCGCCACCTCCTCCTATCCGATTGGATAGTATAAGGGCAGCCGGATAAGATCGGATTCGCCCTCAATCGGAACCAGTTGATCGGTCAAATCCAGATCAGCCAATAAATGCATAGGCACTTCATGCCTCTCAGGCTTTGCTCCCTTATGACGTGGGGTGCCACCGAAAACATGCGTAAAATTACCCGGCTTGAAAGTTAATTTCGCCGGATGTGGATCATATTTTTGTCTAAGCATATTTCTCAGTCCCTAACATTCATATTAAGCGGCGAGGATTAGCTGAGACATTCAGCCGGGCTCAAGCCTCCGCCGTGTAGGGTAACAGGAGGTGTTACCACACCCCATCCCCCAAGAATCGTGCGTGTAAGCGTCCCTGCACACGGCTCACGCAACGATAAGTACCCGGCCATAATTTTTTTTGTTCTCACCTCTGTGCCTTTCTTTGCGCCTTTGCGCCTTTGCATGAGATATAAAATACCGAAAAACTTATGGCCAGGTACTTAAGATGCCGTGAGGCATCCGCCGGCGGAAAATCCGCTGACTTCACGGTACGGATTCGTACTCAGTCTGCGGTTTCCCGTCCGCAGCGCCATCAGCGGGCGTACCGTTGTCTGTCCGTGCTGCCTGCGGCAAAACCTTTCGTAATCTTTTCCGTGATCCGCCACCTGTCGGAATCATCCTTCTTAGCTCCCCTCCGGCTTGCGATGCTGCCAGAGTTGAGAATTCCTCACGGTTTTCTCTTCTGCGCCTTGCAGCACAAGGGCCACATTGTCCTCCGAGCTCTCACACCCCGGCGTTACCAACGACGCATGTCGGAGTAAGAAACTGTCGGCAACACGACGGGTTGAATTTCCGTTTCTCATCAGTGAGAAACAGAATCAACAATCAAATCAGCGACTTCATGTCGCACCCGCTTGAATGATTTGTTATATGGCGTGGTGGCTGGCATTACCACCACTTTTGCGATGTATCAATCCACAACTTAGCATTTGGAACTGTCCAATTTTTAGCACTCCATTGTGGGCGGGTAATAGGCTGGAAATCATCTGCTATATGAAGTTCATTATGTGTACTCGGAACTTTTAACGACTTAGTTTCGCGGTAATAACCACCGGCTGACATTTCGTCACCATCTTCACTATACCAATTTGATTCCTCAACCCATGTTTCAAATTTGTCAAAATGGTAGGGCGATACAAGAGCATTTCTTTGCCAGTAATATACACGCCCCCAATATATAGCGTGTAAATACTTTTCCCATTCTTTAATTCGATGCACGTCTGTTTCTTCCCCTTTGTGGAAAAAAGTTAAAGGGGAATCGTCAGGTAAAATCCATAAAAGATAGACATCAAGCTCTGTATATCGTTGCGTCCTTCGGTAAATATCATCAATATCAATAGGACTTTTTTGGATTTCAATAGCTACGCGAGTATCGCCAACATAAAGACTAATGTCAGGTCTAACGCCCTTCAGACGTCGTTCGAGTTGACATCTTGAGCAATTGGGGTGATTAAGCAACGCTTCATATATTTGACGTTTTACAATCAAATGTTTTTGAGATTCACCTACGCCATAAATACAATTTATAGGAGGCTTATGTGCGAAATGATGCGCTCTTACTTTACCCTTCCTTAAAATTACCTCAGATTTACATTCGGGACAAGAAAATGGGCCTTGTGATTTCTCAGTGAGCCAGGCCAAATTTTCTTCTTGGATTTCATTGATAGCAACTAACATACAAACTCCGAGTCGAGGAAGCCATATAATATAGAGAACAAGCAGTGCCGAAGGCATCTTCTCTGGTTGACAGGCATGAAATGACCTGTCAACCACGAAATACACGAAAACAGTTAAAGTAATATCTTTCGTTTATTTCGTGTGTTTCGTGGTTAGTTGTTTCGGCAGATTAACCACGAAATACACGAAATACACGAACTTGCGGATACGCCTCTTTTTAGCTCATGGCTCTCTGAATTTATAAACCAACAAGCTTTCCATCAGAAGAATCGCCATGGCCGCAATCAGTAAATACGGCCATACAGAGATACCTTCATGCAAATTCCGAACCTGATAGCCGCCTTTTATACAATCTATTTCTGTCTTCTTAATTTCAGAAGAGGTCATGGCCCTCAGATCGGATTCCGACAGAGGGAAGTTCACCGCGCTGTAATAAAAACCGGCATCGATCCTTTTCCATACATACAATCCCGGCCTTTTCACAGGCAGGGATACAAGCCGTATTCCATCCTCGGCGGGTTTCTTTGTTATACTGACCAGTTCTCCTCCTTCGTCTGTCAGAGAGATGTTTTCTGCCAAAGGGCAAAAGACATGTCAGAGGCTCACCGGGCTGGCTGCCGCCGGCAACCGGATTCTTCTGCAAGCCTGCCTTTGCCATCGGCGTTTTCCGCTTCCTTCAGGGTTTTCATGTAATGTTCCATGTTCATTACTTCAATCATCTGATTTTTAAATACAATTCTGCTGGCTCCATCTTTGTTCTCCTCAATAACCCATGCGTTTCCGCTGAGTTTGAATTTGGAGAAAATATCGTTATAAGGGAAGGAGAGAAAGTCGGAAATGTCCAAACTGAGCTTGACATATTCCGCATTGCTGACATCAGGAAGCCCCATTTTATACAATTTGCCAAAACCTTCTGAATAATCCCTCTGCTCAGAACTTCGGGCCGGATATACTGTCAACAGGATAAATAATAACAACATCAGGATGGGATAATTTTTCTTTTTCGTGCGATCCGGGGGTCTTCTTGTTGTTTTGTCTGTCATTGAATTATCTCTTTGTTTCTTTATCAAAGCGGTGTTTATAAGTGATTTCATAACCAAACCCGGATCCGACCTCAAACAAATCTGCGGCCCCTGTCCGATTCAGTAGGGGGATATCTGTCTCAGGCCGACAAGGTTTCCCCGTCGTCGTGGGTGGAAACCTCCTTTTTCGATCTGGGAGATGGTGATCCTCTGTAAAATTGAACACCTTTTATGGTGAAATCTAAGTTACCTGGTACATATGTCTTCCTCACAGAACTGGTTATCATCGTGCAGCCATCGTTCCCTGTCTCTTTTACAGTCTTCCTCAGAAAGCACTTTGATAAAACCTCTTTCCAAGCAAAATTCGATAGCTTTATCATACTCATCGATTGTACGAGCTGAATCAGGTCTGACATATCCAAAATAAGAATTGGCATAACATGCCAAATAGTCACGTTTGCTACTGCCTTCATTGTCAAAAATAGAGAGAATATGAAATTCGGCGACATTCAGCCCCGAATCGAAAATAATATCCAAATTAAGATGATTCATGCTATGGTTTCATTTACCTATTCGTAAGTAACAATCAGGCAACCCGCTGTCAGCAATCAGCACCCAGATTGTCATTCCCGCGAAAGCGGGAATCCGCTCGTAACTGGCAATCAGGCAACCCACTGTCAGCAATCAGCCTGTCATTCTCGCGCAAGCGGGAATCCACCAGCAATCAGCACCCAACCCGTCATTCCCGCGCAAGCAGGAATCCACTCGCAACCGTCAATCAGGCAACCCGCTGTCAGCTACCCAGCCTGTCATTCCCGCGAAAGCGGGAATCCACTTGGAGCAATCAGTCAGCCTGTCATTCCCGCGCAAGCGGGAATCCACTTGCAACTGGCAATCAGGCAACCCACTGTCAGCAATCAGCACCCAGCCTGTCATTCCCGCGAAAGCGGGAATCCATTTGGAGCAGTCAGTCAGACTGTCATTCCCGCGCAAGCGGGAATCCACCCGCAACTGGCAATCAGGCAATCCCAGACTGTCATTCCCGCGCAAGTGGGAATCCACTCGCAACCAACAATCAGGCAACCCCAGCCTGTCATTCCCGCGCAAGCGGGAATCCACTCGCAACCAGCAATCAGCAACCCCAGCCTGTCATTCCCGCGCAAGCGGGAATCCACTCGCAAGCGGGAATCAGGCAAACCGCTGACAGCAATCAGCACCCAGCCTGTCTTGTGCTGCTCGGTTCGGATTGGCAAATCCGAACCCAACCCCGCGAGCTTTTTGGGCTACAGGCGGGGATTTGGCAATCCCCAGAGAGCTTCTTCAGGGCTATCTGTAATTTTGCCATTTTTAATTTCCCGATTATAACGGATTTAGGGGAGGGCGATGAATAATGCCGCTCCTTACTCTTCCGGGAGTAAGAGCAAGTGCAAGACTTTAGAGGGTGTTTGAAAACACCCTTTAGCCTTGATTCCGCCCGTGTCCGTGCCCGATTTTCGGGCAGGGGATGCGCGTGCAGGCTAGTTTTCAAACACCTTCTAATTTAATGGGACTCAGCCCGAACATGCTCCGGATGGTAAGTGCAGGTCTGATTTCAGGCAAAGAGCGACCTCCCTAAAAGTGTTATAATCAGTATAAAAGATATGGCCGCCTCTGTCAAGACCATGCAGAAGAGGGTCTGTCAGTATCCAGTTTAATCCCGCGTATCGGGGCCAGCAGACTGCACAGACCAGAGCGCGTAAGCCACGTCTGATATGTGCATAAGGCGATCCCTATGCCCGCGCTGGAAATCCATAACAAATTGGCAAAATTTTCCAAAGACTCCCGTCGAATATGACAAATCCCGTGACCCAGCCCATGGCCGCGGCCTGAATCGGCCCTGCATCCCGAATGCTCAGATAAAGCGGGATCAGTCAGAGAATGCCAGGAGCCACAGGTCAAAGCCCGGTGATGCAGGGATGAGCAGGCCCTGACACTATCGGAGATAGGAATGCTGTGTTTAATCCTGTCAGATCATACCTTATTATATAAAGGTACTTTTTGCGTATGCGGGAAAAATTCCCCGAAAGAATGGCCCGATGTTTCATGAAGATGCTCCGGAAACATATCTCGGAACAATGCCTTCACCGCGGTGGTCTTTCTGTTATTCTGTGAGCAAAATCGGAAGTATTTTCACTGTGGCACCTGAGATTGGAAAATAAACTTTTCCAGATTAGAAAAAAATTATATCCTTCTATCAGCAGATAATCATTAAGTCAATATTTTGTCCTATAAAAACTTATCGCTTTTTTTTCGTCTGTGAGTCATAAAAAATAATAAAAGCAAAAACAGACTAGGAACTTAACACAATAATTTCAAAACTACAGCATAGACATTTTCATTTGTCAGATGACACTTTTGAAAGAACAGCGGGAAGCGGATGCACGCAGACAAACGCGGATGAGTTCATTCCTCTTCATTTGTCAGATGACACTTTTGAAAGAGCAGCGGATGCACACAGACAAACACGGATGAGTTCATAGGCGTCTATCTGAGGTAAGTTGCCTGATCAAAAGTTTTCATATCCCACAGAGGCGCAGAGAAAAGGCGCAGATATTCCCATTTCTTTTTTGCGGTTGACTTTGTTTCAATCTTCTTTTATTAAACGACTGAAATGATAAGAATCGGCATTCAACCAGGATTCCACCGCCTCCTCAAAAGGCATTACAATCAGCTTTTTTGAAAGGTCAGAACATCGAGTTTTAAACCACAAGGTGAAACTATGGAAGAAATACAGCAAACCATCGAAATGGACCGACTGAATCACGGACGGTTTGAATCATGGCCGTTTTCACAGGATTTTTGCGTGACATGCGGTCTTTGTTCCAGTTCATGTCCGGCCTCCGGCATTGACGGATTTGACCCGCGGAAACTCGTCCGCATGGTGTCGCTCGGTCTTGAGGATGAAGTCATTGAGGCCCGATGGCCCTGGATATGCACTATGTGCGCCAAATGCGAGCATGTCTGCCCCATGGAGATCAACATCCCCGGCATGGTCAGAAGCATCAGAGGGCTTCGGGAACGTGAAAAGGTGCCGGGGATCCTTCACAAAGGGCTTGACGCAGCCCTGAAAACAGGCAACAATCTCAGCCTCCCCAAAGAGGATTTCATATTCATTTTAGAGGATGTCGGGGAAGAGATCGCCGATGAGCCGGGATTTGAAGGTTTCAAAGTGCCCATCGACAAGGAAGGGGCAAATATCCTGACAACCATCCATAACAAATTAGTAAATACCCATACCGATGACCTGAAACACTGGTGGAAGATCTTTTACGCGGCCAAAGAGGACTGGACGGTCCCCTCTGATAACTGGGAAGGGACAAACTGGGGACTTTTTACCGGTGATGACGCCGCGATGAAGACCATGACCGGCCGCATCGTCGATAACATGGAGAAGCTGAAGATCAGAAACCTCCTCTGGCCCGAATGAGGCCACGCGTATCTCGCGACCAGGTCCGGTCTCGAAAAATGGTACCCCCAGGCTCTGGAAAAATTCGGAGCGGTCACGGTGTTTGAGCTGCTGATTCAGTACATCAGAGAGGGAAGAATCAAATTGGACAAATCAAAGTTCGACAATGTGCTGGCAACTTATCACGATCCCTGCAACTACGCCCGAAAGGCGGAAAAGCTGTTCGGACACGGATACTTTGACGAACCGAGATGGATTCTTGACCAGTGTATGGAGAACTGGGTTGATCTTTACCCCGCGAAAAGAGAGCAGTTCTGCTGCGGAGGGGGCGGCGGAACCATGACAACAGGATATAACGCCGAACGAATCCTTTACGGCAAAAAGAAAATGGATCAGATAAAAGCCGCAGGCGCAAAAATGCTTGTGGTCCCCTGCCATAGCTGCCACGGTCAGATCAACAATATTAAAAAGGAATATGAAATGGAAGACCTTGAAGTCAAATACCTTTGGGAACTGGTGGCAGATTGTTTAAAGGTATAAGGGTTAAGGGTTAAGGGTTAAGGCTATCCTATTAGACGACTTTAATCCTTAACCCTTAACCCCTTAACCCTTAACCCTTATATACCCTTAACCCTTCAATAAGGACTGAAAAAAAATGGAGCTTATCGATATTTTACCCTTTGATAAATGGGTTGAATTTGAAAAAGATATTACGTCAAGATCCGGACTTGATGCATCCGTCTTTAATATAAAAGGTATCAGGATCACCAATTTCAGACAATGGGCTAACCAGCTCTGTCCCGCAGTGAAGGCGACTGATAAGGGACAAAGCTTTATCTGTGCAGTTGCTCACATGAATATCGCAGCCTTGGCCATGCAGGAAAAGCAACCCATGGTCGAAGAATGCGACGCGGGACTACTCAAGCTGGTGGTTCCGATATTTGTACGCGATGAGTTCGTGGGGGCAGTCGGCGCATGCGGTTTCTTGCTGGATGACGGTGAAGTCGATACTTTTATGGTGAATAAGACAACTGGGATAGATGACGAGGAAATCGAAAAAATGTCACAAGGGATTCAGTCAATCACAACCGAAAAGGCGGAATCGCTCGCTTCGTATATAGAGGAGCAAATAGAGCGGATTGTCAGCGATTTTCAAATACTCGATGATCAAGTTTTCAGACCCAGTTGATCCGTCAGAAATCTCCGGAAAATACAGCCCGGGAGAAAATGCTCCCAAAGCACAGCAATATCTTTCGTGTATTTCGTGGTCAGTTTTCCGGGGTGATGAAAAACTGTGTTACTACAGCAACTCGTAAATTCGTCCCCCTTTTATCTATTTATATAAGAGAGGGACGAATTTACGAGTTGCGGTACTACAGTACTACAGCCTGACCACGAAACACACGAAAACAGGTATTTGTCAGTTAAAGTGATGTGCGGCTTTTAACGCGTCAGCATGCCGGGAGAGTATTCCAAGTCCCTGACGGACAGAAAAATGCTCCCCAAGTTGCGGAATAGGGATGTCCGGTCTGATTTGCTGACGGCTTATGAATAATTCAGGCTAAAATTTCCCGGATTCCAGTTTTCCGCAAAGATACCGCACTTGTTTCCGTATGACAGCGTCATATTTTAATCCCTTTTCCACCGCGGCAATGGAGTGAATGATGGTGGCATGATATCTGTTAAAGCTTTTCCCGATAAACTGAAGCGGCTGATCTGTGTATCTGCGTGAAAGATAGATGGCCATCTGCCTTGGCCAGACAACAGATTTTTTACGGGAGCGTGAAGTGATATCCTTGAGGGTGATATTGTAATGCTTGCACACCAACTCCTTGATAACTTCTATTGTGACAGTCCTTTTCTGGTGAACAATATTTTTAACAACGCTTTCGGCAAGGCCGAGGTCAATGGACTTCCCCAACAGAGAAGCCTTTGCCGTGACACCGATAAGACCGCTTTCGAGCTGCCTGACGTTTTCCAAAAGCTCGCTCGCCAGATAATCCGTGACAGAGTTGGGAACTTTGACCCTCTGTTCCATTGCCTTTTTCCGCAATATTTTGACCCTTGTCTTAAAATCCGGAGTCTCTATGCCGGAGATGAGACTGCTTGAAAAGCGGGATCTTAACTGCTCATTTATTTTGGGAATCTCCGCGGGCGAAAAGCAACTGGTAAAAATGATTTTTTTATCCGCATCAAGCAGATAATCCAGGGAAAAAGCAAGTTCAGTCTGAGTCCGTGCCTTACCCGTCAGAAAATGGACATCTTCCAGAAGCAGCACATCACACTTGTTCCTGAATTTTTCCTTGAACTGATCAATTGAGTTGTTCTGAAGCGCGTGAACCATTTCATTCATAAAATCTTCGGCAGTAATATAATAGACCCTGTCTGAGGGAGAGTTGGACAGGATATGGTGGCCGATGGCCTGGGAAAGATGGCTTTTTCCCATTCCGGTCTCAGACAACAGATACAACGAGCTCTGGTTCGGATCCTTTTGTTCGGCAAGAGAGAGCGCTGCCGAATAGGCAAAGTCGTTGCTGCCGCCCACCACAAACCGGTCAAACGTAAACTCCTTTCGTAGGAAACGCCCGGCGGATTGGTGGATATCCGGGAGACTCATCTGAGGGTCTTCCGCTTTTTCCAATTTTCTTTTCCTCTTCGGAGCGCGTTTTTTTTCTGAAGCTTTCTTTTCCAATACCTCAATTAAAAAATTACAGTCCTTTCCTGCGATTCCTTTCAGTTCTGAATCGATCAGCGATTCATAATAGCCCATAACGCGCTTTCTGGTAAAGAGGTTGGGACAGGAGAGTATGACCGTGCCCTCTTTTTCCTCCTTAAATTCCAACGGTTCGACCCACATTCTGTACCTGTACCCGGGGATACTTTCCTTAATTGCAGCTTTCGCCCGTTCCCAAATATTCTTCATAGGACCTTCTTTACCATAAAAAAATTTGCCCTGAAAAACCAAGTTTGAAAAACTTAACTTTTATCACAGGGGATGTGAAAAAATTTATCAAAATAAGGAGATGAACAGTTTGCCGTTGAAGAAATACAAAATGTTCTGTTCCACAGAATTGTTTTGAATATGGGTATT